>NZ_RZSN01000007.1:0-67597 GCF_003997315.1 Mesorhizobium sp. M1A.F.Ca.IN.020.04.1.1 | reverse complement strand
GGTGGTGTCGAGCATGAGATATTCATTGTTGGGATCGTCGATGAGGGCTTTGAAGACCCGCTCCCACACGCCTTTGTTGGCCCAACGCGAGAAGCGGGTATGGACGCTCTTCCATTTGCCGTACCGCATCGGCAGGTCGTGCCAGTGGGCGCCGGAGCGCAGCACCCACAGGACACTGTTGACGAACAGGCGATTGTCGGCTGCGGTGCGGCCCGGATCACCCGCCTTACCCGGCAACAGCGCAGCGATGCGCGCCCACTGGACGTTCGTCAGTTCGTACCGTTTGGCCATCCGTCGCGCTCCGAATCAGAACCCTCGGAACGCAATGAATCAACGCCAAACCGCGTTGAGAATCCTGAATGTAGATTGGACCTAGACTTATCGGACTCGCCATGGACCGCGCTCCGCCCCATGATGATCGCAGAAGAAGGGTGCGGCGCACGGCCGGCTGAGGTCGGCGATGATCCGAGCATGATACGGCCCGCAGCGACGATCCGGACGACCAAGGCGCCCCGCTGGGCTTGCAACGACACGTCGCTGCCGACCTTCGAGGGCCAGCCGCCGGTTGCGTAAGCGGCGTCGAGGCAGCCGACTGCGCCGCGCTTCCCCTTAGCTACGGCCGCATGACGCTTGCGGAGCGCTCGGCGAAGGTCAGCGGATGCACGACCTCTTTCTTCTGCGCAACCGGCGTAAAGCCAAGCTTCTGGTAAAGCGGCAGTGCCGCCGGGTGGTCGAGCGTGCAGGTCTGCACCGTGATGCGCTTCGGCCCATACGACCATGCAGCCGAGATGGCCGCACCCAGGAACCAGCGGCCGATACCCTGGCCGTGCGCATGTTCCATCATACCGAAATAGGCGAGTTCCACTTCCTCGGGCAGATGCGGCTTGAGGTCGAAGAAGCCGGCGGGAGAGCCGTCGAGGTAGAGCACGCTGATGTCGCGGTCCTCACGATGCAGGCCGGCGGCCAGTTCCTCGTCGCTCAGTCTAAGCACGTTGACCCAGTGCCATTTGCGCCCGACGCGATCCATCAGGTAGCGGTAGAAATGCAGCGGAATGTCCTTGGTCCTCAGCAAGGCGATCTGCCGGTTGTAGGGCAGCGGGGGAGATGAAGCCGGCGGTGCGTGCATTTCGAGGAATGTGACCGTGACATCGATATCCTTCGGTCCACCGTTTTCCATCGCCGTCATTCCTTGCCCGTCACCACGGGCGTGTCGCTCAGCCCACCCCATTCGGTCCATGAGCCGTCGTACAGCCTGTTGTCGGTATGGCCAAGCGTCTCCAGCGCCAACGTGATCGCCGCCGCGGTGATGCCAGATCCGCACGAGGTGACGACCGGCTTTGTAAGATCGATGCCGGCCTCCTCAATGACCATGCGCAAGCGGTCCTTGGGCAGCAGTTCGCCATTCTCGGCAAGCGCGGCAACCGGAACATTGCGAGCGCCCGGCATATGGCCGGAACGGACGCCGGGACGCGGTTCGGGATCGGTGCCGGCGAAACGCCCGGGTGAGCGCGCATCGGCGATCTGGCTTTCTCCGCTTCCAACGATCCGGCGCATTTCGTCGAGGCTGACAACCCGGCTTGCATCGAAATCGGCATAAAAGACGCAAGGTGCGATCCGGGTCTGCTCCGCCGTTACCGGCCGCCCTTCCGCCTTCCAGCGGTCGAAGCCGCCATTCAGGATATAGACCTGGAAGACGCCCATGACGCGGAACATCCACCAGGCGCGCGGCGCCGAGAAATAGCCTGGACCGTCATAGATGACGATCGTGTCGTCGGCCGAAACGCCCATCGAGCCGACATATTGCGCGAAATATTGGGGCGACGCCAATGTGTGCGGCAGCTTGGAATCCGGATCCGAGACGGCGTCCTGATCGAGGAAGCGCGCAGCTGGAATATGGGCGTCGTCATACTCGGCGCGGGCGTCGCGTTTCTGCGCCGGCAGGTACCAGGACGCGTCAATGATGGTCAGTCCTGGCGTTCCCAACCGCTTCTCGAGCCAATCCGCGTCGACGATGAATGGGCTGTCTTCGGCCATTTTTCCTCTCCTGCCCGCTCCTGGCGACTTTGGTAGGTGTTGCTCGTCAATTCGTCGGCATCGGCCCGAAGCGGATGCGGAAGCGCCTGTTCTCGCGGCCCTTCTTTTCGATCTTGCCGATATGGATCTCGCCGATTTCGCCGGTGCTCTTCACATGGGTGCCGCCGCAAGGCTGACTGTCGATTGAGGCATTCTCGCCGATGCAGACCAAGCGAATGCGGCCGGTGCCGACGGGCGGCCGCACGTTCTTCGATTTGACAAGCCCGGGATTGGCCGAAAGTTCCTCGTCGGTGATCAGCCGCGTGAAGACGGGATGGTTGGCCCGCACAAGCTCCATCAACCTCGCTGTCACGTCCTCCTTGCTGAAGCCGGCATCGGGAATGTCGAAATCGACGCGGCTGTCGTCCTCGGCGACCGCTGCCCCGGTGATCGGAAACGGGCAGACGACGGTGAGCAGATGACACGCGGAGTGCATACGCATTAGAAGATGCCGCCGCCGCCAGTCGATGTCGAGCTTCAGCTTTTCACCGACGGCCGGTAGGGCCTGTTCAGGCGCCGGCACATGGATGATCTCGTCCTTGGTCTCGCCGGTCATGGTGGCGGCGATCGCGATGCGGCTGCCGTCGGCGCGCTCCAACATGCCCGTATCGCCTGGCTGTCCGCCCGACGTGGCATAGAAGATCGTGCGGTCGAGAAGGATGCCGCCGCGGTCATTGATGGCGACGACTTGCGCCTCCGCCGTGCTCAGATAGGCGTCGTCGCGAAACAGCGCTTCGGTTCTCTGCGCCATCAGGCCACCTTTTCGAACGGCACCGGGATGCTGGTTTTTTCGTCCATCCAGCCTGGGACCGGCAGGTTCTTGCTTCGCAGGAACTCGGGATTGAACAGCTTCGACTGGTAGCGCGTGCCGTAGTCGGCGAGGATCGTCACGATGGTATGGCCGGGGCCAAGCTCGCGCGCCAGCCGAATGGCGCCGGCGATGTTGATGCCCGTCGAGCCGCCGACGCACAGTCCCTCTTCCTGGATCAGATCGAAGATGATCGGCAATGCCTCCTCGTCCGGTATCTGGTAGGAGAAGTCCGGCGTGAATCCGTCGAGATTGGCGGTGATGCGACCCTGGCCTATGCCTTCGGTGATCGAGCTGCCGTCGGCTTTCAGCTCACCGCTGGTATAGAAGCTGTAGAGCGCAGCACCCAACGGATCGGCAAGTCCGATCTTGACTTGCCTGCTCTTGGCCTTGAGTCCGAGCGCAACACCGGCGAGTGTGCCGCCGGAGCCGACGGCGGACACGAAGCCGTCGACCTTGCCGCCGGTTTGGGTCCAGATCTCCTCGGCAGTCGTGCGGATGTGGCCGTCGCGGTTCGCGACATTGTCGAACTGGTTCGCCCAGATCGCGCCGTTCGGCTCCGACCGTGCCATCTGCTCGGCGAGCCGCCCCGAAAGCTTCACATAGTTGTTCGGGTTCTTGTACGGCACGGCCGGCACTTCGATCAGCTCGGCTCCCAGGATCTTGATCGTGTCCTTCTTCTCCTGGCTTTGCGTGTCGGGGATGACAATGACTGTCCGGTAGCCGAGCGCCTTGGCGACCAGCGTGAGGCCAATGCCGGTGTTGCCGGCGGTCCCTTCGACGATGACACCACCGGGCCTCAGCAATCCGCGCTGTTCGGCGTCCCTGATGATGAAGAGGCCTGCACGGTCCTTGACCGATTGTCCCGGATTCATGAATTCGGCCTTGCCCAGGATTTCGCAGCCGGTTGCGTCCGAAGCCTTGTTGAGCCGGATCAGGGGGGTGTTGCCGATCGCTTCGATCACATTACGGGGCATGGGGATTCCTTTATGCGTGCGGCGAGACCCTAAAAACCGGAAGCCGCGGTTTCAAGGCAAGATTTTGCCTGGTCCAGTCGCATTCGGGACGCTGCAATGCTCCCGAGCATTTCAACGATGTCATCCAAAAGCGCTCTTTTCATCCCATTTCTTCGCCGCTAGAGCACTAGCCCAGATAATTCGCAGGACTTTCAATGACACTCTACCGGGCCAACCCGAAAGACGGTGTCGCCTGGATCACGGGCGGCAGCAGCGGCCTCGGCCGGGCGCTGGCCAAGGACCTGGCGAGGCAAGGCTATGCCGTCGCGGTGACGGCGCTGGCCAGCGATCCAGCCGATACGCTGCTGGTTGAGACCGCGCAGATGGCCGGCCACGTGAAATCCTTTCCCTGCGATGTGACCGACGAAGAAGGGATGGCACGCACTGTCGCGGCGATCGAGAAAGACATGGGGCCGATCGTGCTCGCCGTCTTCAACGCCGGCAACTATATCGCCACCCCCGGTGAGCATCTCGTGGTGCGCGATTTTCATCGTTCCTTCGCCGTCAATTATTTCGGCATCGTCAACGGACTGGTGCCTGCGGTCGACTATATGCGCACGCGAGGACGCGGGCATGTCGTCCTGGTCGGGTCGGTCACGGCCTATTCCGGCTGGCCGACCACCGCCGCCTATGGCGGCACCAAGGCGGCAATCAACATCCTGGCGGAATCGCTGAAATACGACTTCGACAAGATGAACATCCGCATCCAGGTGATGAATCCGGGCTTCGTCGACACGCCGCTGACCGAGAAGAACATGCTGCCGATGCCGGGCCTGATGCCTGTTCACCGGGCATCGCGCCGCATGGCGCGCGGCATCCGGAGGGGAGGCTTCGAAGTCACCTTCCCCTATCACATAAGCTGGCCGCTGAAGCTGCTGGGCCTGCTGCCGCGACCCGTAGGCCGACTGGTGATCGGGCTGACCACCAGCTGGCGGGGACGGCCGTTGTATTTCGACCGCAAGACGCCGGGCGAAAAAAGTCCAACGGACAAAGCGGCGTAAAGCGCCTCGCGCTGAAACGCATTCAGGCAACGCGCTTTATGCCTTTCTATGCAAGTCGTTTCGCAAAACCGTCGCAGGCTTTTGCACGACATCCGCTGATCCGGGAGAGATTGCCTCTCGGTGGGCACCGCCATAGGTTGAGAATTGTTGCTTGGAGTCGGTCATGGGGCGACGGATCTTGCTTGCGGTACTGGGTCTCGTCGTTATCCTCCTCTCAGGCTTTTACCTCGGCCCACGCGTGGCGGTCGATACGACGATCCGTTTCGATCCTTCGGCGATCGGCGACGATCCGCAGGCCTATCTGGCGCGCGAAGAAGCGGCCGTGCCCAATATCCGTGACGGGTTGGACAAGGAGATCATCTGGGCGAATCCGTTGGTTCACGCCAAGACCAAGCTTGCGATCGTCTACATCCACGGGTTTTCGGCATCCAAGGGCGAGATCCGGCCGCTGCCGGACGACGTCGCCGGGGAGATCGAGGCCAATCTCTTCTACACCCGCCTGACCGGCCACGGGCAGGACGGCGCGGCCATTGCCGAAGGCAGCGTGAATGCCTGGATCAACGACTATGAGGAGGCACTGGCGATCGGGCGCGCGATCGGCGAGAAGGTGATCGTTATCGCCACCTCGACTGGCGCCTCACTGGCGACATGGGCTGCAGCCCAGCCTGGTGCTTCCGACGGCGTCGCGGCAATCGCATTCATCTCGCCTAATTTCGGCGTCAAGGCGTCGGGCGCCGAGGTCCTTACACTGCCTTGGGGCAGAGAGATTGCCGAGCTCGTCGGCGGCAGGGAGCGCAGTTTTCCGGCGCGCAATGCGCTGCACGAAAAATTCTGGACCACCAAATATCCGATCGCGGCGGCCTTGCCGATGGCTGCGCTCACCGAGCTCGCCTATCGCGCGCCGGTCGAGAAGGCGACCATCCCTGCCCTGTTCATCTTCTCGGATGCCGACAAGGTGGTCCGGCCGGACCGCACGCGCGAGGTCGCCGGCCGCTGGGGCGGTCCGCACGAACTGGTGCCGGTCGACGATACGGGCGATCCGGACAACCACGTCATTGCAGGCGATGCGCTATCGCCGCAGACCACGGGCTTTCTGACAGAGCGGATCGTGGTGTGGGTGAAGGCGCTGATGCAGCAGCAATCAAGTCCGTGAAACGAGAAACGGCCGGAGCGTTGCTTCCGGCCGTTATGCTGTTTCAATCAAACCTCGGTGGGACTTTAAGCGGCCCGGTTCGCCGGCCGCTTGCCGCCGAAGCGGCGCTTGTTGTTGCCCTTGAAGCGCTTGAAGCCGTCAGGCTTGTGCTCGCCATTCGGCTTGGCGCCCGCAGGACGTTCGCCTTGCGGCTTGGGCGCGAATTGGCGCTCGCCACCGGGCTTGCCGCCGAAGCGCTTCTTGCCGTTGTTGCCGCTGCCGGGACGGCGGCCATCACGACGGCCGCCATGGTGCTCGCGGTCATTGGCCGGCTCGAAATGACGCTCGGTCCTTTCCTTCGGATCGCGCTGCGGGTCGGGACTGCCGAGATGATCGGCAATGACCGGAAGCTTCATGCGGATGATGCGCTCGACCTGCCGCAGCTTGCCGTTCTCCGATGGATCGCAAAGCGTGATCGCGATGCCGTCCCTGCCGTTGCGGCCGGTACGGCCGATACGGTGGACATAGCTCTCCGCTTCGTCCGGCAAGTCGAAATTCACGACATGGCTGATGCCTGGGACGTCGATGCCGCGCGCGGCGATATCGGTCGCCACCAAAATACGCACCGAGCCGTCGCGGAAATCGTTGAGCGCCTTCTGACGCGCGTTCTGCGACTTGTTGCCGTGGATCACTGCGGCGTCGAAGCCGTCGCGGGCAAGGTCCTTGGTGACGCGGTCGGCGCCATGCTTGGTGCGCGAGAACACAATGACCGAGCGCATCGCCTCGTCGGCCAGCATCTTGGACAGCACTTGGCGCTTCTGCTTGGTGCGGGCAAGCACCACGCTTTGCACGATCTCGGCCGCCGTCGTGCTCTGCGGGGAGACTTCGATGCGGACGGCGTCCTTCAGCAAGCCCTTGGCGAGTTCCGCGATCTCGTTCGGCATGGTGGCCGAGAACAGCGCGGTCTGGCGGTTCGGCGCGGTCGCCTTGGCGATGCGCTTGACGTCGTTGATGAAGCCCATGTCGAGCATGCGGTCGCCCTCATCGAGCACCAGCCATTTGGTATCGGCAAGGATGAGGTCGCCTTCCCGCACCAGGTCGGTCAGCCGGCCGGGCGTGGCGATCAGGATATCGACGCCGGGTGCGATCTTCTTCACCTGGCTGTAGCGGGAGACGCCGCCGAGCACGAGCGCGGTCGAGATGTGCGCGCCCTTGGCGAGCAGCTTGATGGTGTCCTCGATCTGTACCGCTAGCTCGCGTGTCGGCGCCAGGATCAGCGCGCGCGCCGTCTTTGGCCGGCGCTTCGTGCCGAGCCCGATGATCTTCGACAGGATCGGCAGCGCGAAAGCCGCCGTCTTGCCCGAACCGGTCTGAGCAATGCCGAATATGTCGCGGCCTTCGATCTGCGGCGGGATCGCCTGCACTTGGATCGGCTTCGGATCCGTGAAGCCGGCGGCATTGGCGGCCTTGAGCAGCGCGCCGGTGATTCCAAGGGTAGCGAAACCGTTCTGGTCCGCCTGATTTTCATTGGTCAAAATAGTCTTCTTTCACGCGGCCCTGTGGCCGCAAACATCATGGCGGCAGGGCGCAACCTGCCGTCGAAAAATTGTCAGGAAACGACAAGGCGGCGGACGGGGAGCGTCCGCGCGGCTGCGCTGTCGTGCCCGCGGGCGTCATGCCCCGGGGCTCTTTCGCCAGCTTGCCGATCGACGGGAGGGCCCACCGGAAAGAGGGAAAACAGACGCAACCAGTCTCAATTAGTGGAGAAAGCCGAAGTTCGGCCCAAGCGCCTATGCGACCGCATATGGCCGAGTCCGCCGCAAAATGCAAGGGTGATGTTGCAGCGCAACAAAACGCCGATCGAAAAGCGACGCTTGCGCTGCGCTGCCCTCACGATTACCACAAACCACCTTTCTATTGTGGGGGCAGCGATGAAGGACGTGCTGAAGGAACTCGAGCGCCGCCGCGAGATCGCCCGGATGGGCGGCGGCAAGCAACGGATCGAGGCCCAGCACAAGAAGGGCAAGCTCACCGCCCGCGAGCGCATCGACGTCTTCCTCGACGAGGGTTCGTTCGAGGAGTTCGACATGTATGTCGAGCACCGCTCAACCGACTTCGGCATGGAGAAAACCAAGATCGCGGGCGACGGCGTCGTCACAGGCTGGGGCACCGTCAACGGCCGTCCAGTCTACCTTTTTGCCAAGGATTTCACCGTCTTCGGCGGCTCGCTGTCTGAGGCGCATGCCGAGAAGGTGGTCAAGGTGCAGGAGATGGCGCTGCGCAATCGCGCGCCGATCATCGGCCTCTACGACGCGGGCGGCGCACGCATCCAGGAAGGCGTGGCCGCGCTCGGCGGCTATGCCGAGATTTTTCAGCGCAATGTGCTCGCCTCCGGTGTCATCCCGCAGATTTCGCTGATTATGGGCCCGTGCGCCGGCGGCGATGTCTATTCGCCGGCCATGACCGACTTCATCTTCATGGTGCGCGACACCTCCTACATGTTCGTCACCGGGCCGGACGTGGTGAAGACGGTGACCAATGAGACGGTGACGGCCGAAAGCCTCGGCGGCGCCACGGTGCACACGACCCGATCCTCCATCGCCGACGGCGCCTATGACAACGATGTCGAGGCGCTGCTGCAGATGCGCCGGCTGATTGACCTGTTGCCGGCGTCCAATACCGCAGAGATTCCCGAGATCGAATGCTACCAGTCGGTGACGGACCATGACATGTCGCTCGACCGGCTGATTCCGGACAACGCCAACAAGCCCTACGACATCAAGGAACTGATCCTGAAGGTTGCCGACGAAGGCGACTTCTTCGAGATCCAGGCGAGCTTCGCCAGGAACATTGTCACCGGCTTCGGCCGTGTGGAGGGGCGAACCGTCGGCTTCGTCGCCAACCAGCCGATGGTTCTGGCCGGCGTGCTCGACTCCGACGCCAGCCGCAAGGCGGCGCGCTTCGTGCGCTTCTGCGACTGCTTCTCGATCCCGATCGTTACCTTGGTCGACGTTCCAGGCTTTCTGCCAGGCACCGCGCAGGAATATGGCGGGCTGATCAAGCATGGCGCAAAACTGCTGTTCGCCTATGCCGAAGCCACCGTGCCGAAGATCACCGTGATCACCCGTAAGGCCTATGGCGGCGCCTATGACGTGATGGCGTCGAAGCACCTGCGCGGCGACATGAACTATGCCTGGCCGACGGCGCAGATCGCGGTGATGGGCGCAAGGGGCGCGGTCGAGATCATCTACCGCAAGGACATCGGCAACGCGGAGAAGATCGCCGCCCACACCAAAGCATACGAGGATCGGTTCCTGTCGCCCTTCGTAGCGGCCGAACGCGGCTATATCGACGAGGTGATCATGCCGCATTCGACGCGCCGCCGGATCGCGCGGGCGCTGCGCATGCTGCGCAACAAGGATATGCAGAACCCCTGGAAGAAGCACGACAACATTCCGCTGTGAGGCGGTGGTGTCGCGACTGGTCCTTGTAGCTGGCAAGCATTTCGGCAGGTCCGCCGTTATTCTCGTTGCTTAGCCCCTCTCCTTCCGCTTGGCCTCGCGACCGGGAGTCGCCGACCATCTCAATCGGTGGAACCTCGAAAGCCGGCCGGCGGCTGGAACTCTGGCTTACGCAATCCGTCGTCGGAGGTTGACAACTGGCAACCTCTAATCACATTGAAATCACATCAATGTGATGGCGGTAATGAATGCTAATAACCCTTGCAACAAAGGGCGTCGTTCCGTGCAAAGGCTACGGCGGGATAGAACGTCAGGTCGACTGGCTGGCCACTGAACTGGTCAGGCAGGGCCACCATGTCGTCCTCGTGGCGGGCCCTGGATCGTCACATCCACTGTGCGAAGTCCGGCATGCTGTAAGCGATGCCGAGTGCCGCGCGGCGATCCCCAAGGACACCCAAATCGTCCACCTTCATGCGTGGAAGGTCGAGGTTGACTTCCCGACCCTCAACACCGAGCGGGGCCATTTACCGGATTATCCGCGGCCGCAACCGAACTGGAGCTTCATCAGCGCACGGCACGCCCAGCTGCACGGCCGCAAGACCTTCGTCTACAACGGCTTTCCGGTGGATGACTATCGGCTGGCCGAATCGAAGAGTGATCGCCTCCTCTTCATGGCGGCCATCGCACGCGCCGGAAAGGGCTTGAACCGGGCAGTCGAGCTCGCCAGGAAATTCGACTTTCCCCTCGATATCGCCGGCGGCTCGCGGTGGAAATTGCTCGGCCGAAGTCGGACCCGCCGCGAGGGGGTCTTTTTCAAGAGTCTTTCCCGCCGCTATCGCTTCAACGGCGTCGTCGACGGCGACGACAAGCTGCGCCTGCTGGGCGCATCGAAGGCCTTCCTCAATCCGATCGCCTGGGAAGAGCCTTTCGGCAATGCGCCGGTCGAGGCGATGCTGTGCGGCACGCCCGTTTTGACCACAGCGCGCGGCGCCCTGCCGGAGACGGTGGACACGGATACGGGCCGATTCTTCGAGAGCGACGAGGAGTTCGCCGAAGGTCTTGCCGAGGTCGCAGACCTGTGCATGCGCAAATGCCGTGAATCTGCCGCCGACAGATTTCCGATCGCGAAAACCGCGAAGGCCTATCTGGAACTCTATGCCCGCATCCTTGATGGCGAAGCGCTTCCGTGACAAGGAACCGGCATGCTCGCCGTTCGCGGCGACTGTGTCGGATCGAAAAGGTATCGCGCGTTGCGCCCCATTCTCGTGTTCTGCTTGCCGGCAATCGGCGACTTCATCCGCTGCCATTCGGCAATTCAAATCATAGCAGCGACGTTTCCTGGACAGCCGATCGACGTCATCACCTCGCCGCTGGCCGCGCCCCTGGCGCGCTTGATGCCGCATGTCCGGAAGGCCTGGACCGTTGAAAGGCATTGGAACCCCGGTCTCAAGGAGCGGGCGCGGCTGGCGCGCGAACTCCGCCAGGAGAATTATAACGCAGCCTATCTGCTCACCAGCAGCACCAAGGCGGCCCTGGTGCCGTGGCTGGCGGGCATTCCCGAGCGCATTGGATATCCGCGCGAGCTCCAGTTCGGCATCGTCAACCGACTGCCGTCGGGATGGCTGAGAACCTTCGTGGCCTTCGGCCCGCGCAAGACAAGGCTCGTCGAACAGGTCTGTGCGATCGCGCTCCTCGGCAAGCAGCCCGCCGAAGAAAAACAGCTGCCGGCCCCGCGGCTGGCGATTTCGTCCCAAGACGTTGCCAAGTGGCGCCGGCGCAACGGCATCGATCCGGCAAGGCCGGTGCTTTCCCTCTATACTTCCGATTTCGAGAACATGCGCTCATGGCCGCCCGAGCGCTTCGTCTCGGTCGCACGAAAGCATATCGAACGGGGTTGGTCCGTCTGGCTTGTCGGCGGTCCGCGCGAACGCCAGGCTGCCGCCCAGATTCGCGCCTTGTTGCCTGAGGCGATCGACTTCACCTCGACGCCCGACATTGCAGAGGCCATGCACCAGATCGCGGCCTCCACCGTCTTTCTCGGTGTCGATGGCGGTGTGTCCCATGCAGCCGGCGCCTTGGGCATTCCAAGCGTGCTCATCTTCGGCTCGAACCGATCCTACGTGCATGGACCCTTGAACGAGCAGGTAACCTTCATCGAGCCTCCGATCTCGATACCGAGCTGGGTCCTGAACACGCGCGGAATCAGTGAGCAGCGTGTGCTCGAAGCGCTGGCGGCAAGCGTCGGAAAATACGCACCCCAACCGGTATGACCGCTTACTCCTCGGTGGCGGCGCCGAAGCCCGCGCTCATGTTCGCGCGGGCGGTGTTCGTCCACGCGTCGCATGGTTGTCGATGCGCATCCGGAACAGGAAATAGGTCGGCGAGCAGAAGCCGATCCCCTTGACCCTGGCGGCACCGGGCGTGTCGGACGGCAGCCGACTGGCACATGTAGTCTTCGCGGCAGAAATGATCGGCCGAGCAGGCCGGACGGTTACCGCGATTGACGGCGCCGCCGAGGCATTGGTCGAAATTGTTGGTCGCCACGCAGATATCGAACTTCTTGCCGCCGACCAGGCCGCAGATTTCGCTCGGCATCGGCTTGCCGGCCTTGAAAGCGGAGAAGGCCAGATCCTTGGCGTCGCAGCCGCGATAGGCGAAGCCGCCTGGCACACCGATCTTGGGCGGCCGGCAGATATAGGCGGTGCGGGAAATGGCGGGCGCGAACGCCGCGAACTGGCCGGTGACCTTGTACGGTCGTTGAAGGGTTGCCCGGTGTCGCTGGCGATCGTTCCGGTCAGGCAGGGATGGCCGGAAAAGATGTTCCGGCTCTCCTTCGGCAGCAGGCATTGCGCCAGTTTCGCCTTAACTCCCGTAGCGGTCGCGATCGGTGTGCAGACCGTGCCGGCTCCGCATTGCCAGCTGTTGCCGAAGCGGGCGGCGTCTTCCGGCACCAGGCACGGCATGGTGGGCTCGGCCGGCGTATAGGCGATCTCGCCGGTGTCTTTCCACGCGGCGGGTGGTGCGAAGGACAACGGGCGAAACCCGTTCGCTTCTCTGCCTTCCACAGTCTCCTGCAGCCACGCCTCGCGGCGCGGAATCTCGGCATGGAGATGCGGCGAGATGCCGACTTCGATGCGGTTGAGCGGCGAAGTCGCGCTATCGTCGAGGCCGATGAAATGGATTCCTGCGGTCGAGCCCGCCTGATGGCAGCCATGGCAGGCGCCGTTGTCGAGCCGCTCGATCAGGGCTTCAGCCGTGCGCGCCAATGTCAGTTTCGAATAGTCGACCCCGGCAAGCGCCTCCGGTTCGAACAGTGGCGTGAATGGATGATTGGCCTGCCTGGCACTACCGAAGGTCGACCAGGAGATGACCTTCTTCGCTAGGAATTCATCCGGGATTTCGTAAACGCCGAGATGGATTGCACCGGCATTGGCGCGGACATAGTCCGTAAGCCTCGCCTTCAACCGCGCGTCTTGCGCACGGCGGATGGTGTCCGGCGTATGTTCGAGCGGTTACTGGCTGATTGTGGTGCCGTCGATACCGAAGATGCGCATGAGATAGGCGGCCTGACCGCCAAATTCGGTCTCCTGGCCGGAAGGAAAGCGCACCACCTGAGCGTTGAGTTCGAGCTGCTTGAAGGAGAGGCTCGCTTTATCCAGCGGTCCCCCGGACAGCCACCCGGCATCCGCCGCTTCGTCGATCTGCGGCGTCCAGCGCCCGGCGACGCCGGTACAGCCGCCGTCGGCGTCGGGAGCTGCGCGGTAAACGGCATTGAAATTGAGCGGCAGCCTCGAGGCCAACATCTTGCCGTTCTTCCTGAAACTATAGGCAAGGCGGTAGATGAAGCGCACCTCGCCGCAGCTCGCTTCCCCACCGAGCTTTGCGAAGTCACGCCGGTCGAGCCGGTTGACGACGCCGACCAGCCGGAAACGCGCCGCGTCGGTCTTCAGCCAGCGCATGTCCATGATGCGGCCGACATTGCCGTCGGTCGCCTCATAGAGCGGCCGGCCGCCTGCTTTCATGTCGGCGCGCAGTGCTGCGACATCGGCCGCTACGGTTTCGACGATGGCGTGGTAGGCCGGCGCCGCGTCATAGAGCGTTTTCAGATCGTCCTTGCCGCTGATGCCAAAAATACCGGCGAATCCGAAGCCATCGGCGTCGAGCTTGGCGAGCACCTGCGGATCGTCCACGACCGTGACCGACCGGCAGCATCAGCCGCCCGCACGCCAAGAACAGCGATGGCAGCGACCGCGACAAGGATCGCCAGCCTCATCATCGGGCAGCCATCCCATTCTCGACCAACGCGTGCAGCACAGGCACCATGGCCAAAGGCAAATCCTCGGCGATCAGGCCGGGTCCGAACCGGCTGCCGGCTTCGGCGTGTATCCAGACAGCCGCGCAGGCCGCTTCGAACGCCGGCATGCCTTGTGCCAGGAGCCCGGCGATGATGCCCGCCAGCACGTCGCCCGAACCCGCGGTGGCAAGCCATGGCGCGCCATTGCCGTTGATCGCGGCGCGGCCGTCAGGTGCTGCGATCACCGTGTCGGCGCCTTTGTAGACGATGACGGCGTTGGCTCGCGCCGCCGCCGCGCGGGTCTTGCTGAGTTTGGAAAGAGCCTTGTCGCCCGCGACCTCGGGGAACAGCCTGCCGAACTCGCCTTCATGCGGCGTCATCACCAGCGCCGGGGCGCCGGACTTTCGGGCAGCCTGGAAAAGCGTCTCAGCCACGTCGCGAAACGAGGTGATGCCGTCGGCGTCGAGCACCAGCCCTTCAACGCCGGTCTCCTGCGCGTGCCCGGCGCCGAGCAGCGCCAGGACAAAATCGCGCGCCTTTTCGCCGACGCCAAACCCCGGGCCGAGCACAAAGGACGAGGGGCGGCTGTCGGCAAGGAACGCACCGAGATCGGCAACTGCGTCGACCTTGCGCAGCATGATCGATGTCAGATGAGCGGCATTGACCTGCATGGCGTTCGCCGGCGACAGCACCGTCACCGCCCCTGCCCCGCTTCTTGCGGCTGCGAGCGCCGACAGGCGCGCGGCACCGGTGGCCGCAGGACCGCCCGAAAAGACACTGACATGACCGCGCTTGTATTTGTGCGCATCGACGGCCGGAACCGGAAAGACAGGCAGCCAGGGCGCCGGCGCATTCTCGAAACTGCGCGGCGCGACTCGAGCGATGATGTCGTCACCGATGCCGATGTCGGCGAGCACGATCTCGCCACACATTTCCCGCCCCGGCAGCAGCAGATGCCCCGGCTTCTTCCGCGCGAACGTCACGGTAACCGCCGCCCGAAATGCGCTGCCGAGGATGGCGCCGCTTTCGCCGGAAACGCCCGAGGGCAGGTCCACGGCGACGACCGGCAAGCCGAGATCCGTAACGACCTGGACGGCCCGGCCGGCATCGCCCGACAGTGCCTTCGAGAGCCCCGCTCCGTACAGCGCGTCGACCACCAGCGATCCCGGTTCGGCCGCGAAGGCAGATAGCGGTCGTGGCTCCAACGGGCAATCGGCTGCAGCCAGCGCGGCATCGCTGCCCGCGCGCGGTTCGCCCGATCTCCACAACGCAACGTCGACACCGCTCTTCCGGAGCAGGCTCGCCACGACATAGCCGTCGCCGCCATTGTTGCCGGGTCCGCAAAGCACGTGCACCCATGCCGCCGCCGGATAGCGCGCCATGAGCACGGCCGCCACGGCCTCGCCGGCCCGGCGCATCAATCCGTAGCCGTCGAGCGGACCTTGTGCGATCGCCAGCCGGTCGGCTTCGGCCATTTCGGACGGGGAAAGAAGTTCATTGCGCATGGGATTGCCGATCTCCATCCGATCAAGCATTGTCCGATTTGCGGCTCGAAGCAATCAGCGGCGGGCGTATGCATCCCAGAGCGGTGGGCGCCCGGAGGGGAATCTGCCTGCAAATTGCGCTATCTGCTCAAGTTTTGCGCAGACGGATGGAGGAGCGATGTATAGGCTTTGGGCGTCGATGACGCATCCGATGCAGCGGATGACGCGGATTTGCATTCGGGTGCGGCAAGGCATGGAAATCGCCCGATACCGCCCTCAACCTCTGGTAATTGGCACGCTTCGTGCTTGATGAAGGCGCAAGCGGGGCGCGCAACCCGTCTCTTTGGCAGTGGAGGCCACTTTCTACATGAAAAAGATCGAAGCGATCATCAAGCCATTCAAGCTGGACGAAGTGAAGGAAGCGCTTCAGGAGGCCGGGCTGCAAGGCATCACCGTCACCGAGGCCAAGGGTTTCGGTCGGCAGAAGGGCCATACCGAGCTTTATCGGGGCGCCGAATATGTCGTCGACTTCCTGCCCAAGGTGAAGATCGAGGTCGTGCTCGGCGACGACGCCGTCGAAGGCGCCATCGAAGCCATACGCAAGGCGGCGCAGACCGGCCGCATCGGCGACGGCAAGATCTTCGTCTCCAACATCGAGGAAGTCGTTCGCATCCGCACCGGCGAGACCGGCATGGACGCGGTCTGACTCCACCCGTCTTCCTGAACCGTCATCATCAAAAAAACGTCAGCACACAGGGATACATGACATGACGACAGCCAAAGACATCATGAAGCAGATCAAGGACAACGATGTAAAATTCGTCGACCTGCGCTTCACCGATCCGAGGGGCAAGCTGCAGCATGTGACGATGGACGTCGTCGAGGTCGAGGAAGACATGTTCGCCGACGGCGTCATGTTCGACGGCTCCTCGATCGCGGGCTGGAAGGCGATCAACGAGTCCGACATGGTGCTGATGCCGGACACGGATACGGTCCACATGGATCCGTTCTTCGCCCAGTCGACCATGGTGATCCTGTGCGACATCCTCGATCCGATCTCGGGCGAGGCCTACAATCGCGACCCGCGCGGCACCGCCAAGAAAGCCGAAGCCTACATGAAGTCGGAAGGCATCGGCGACACCATCTATGTCGGCCCGGAAGCTGAGTTCTTCGTGTTCGATGACGTCAAGTACAAGGCCGATCCCTATAACACCGGGTTCCGCCTGGACTCGACCGAGCTGCCGTCCAACGACGACACCGACTATGAGACCGGCAATCTCGGCCATCGGCCGCGCATCAAGGGCGGCTACTTCCCTGTGCCGCCGATCGACTCCTGCCAGGACATGCGTTCCGAGATGCTGACAGTGCTCGCTGAAATGGGCGTGCGCGTCGAAAAGCATCACCACGAGGTCGCGGCCGCCCAGCACGAACTCGGCATCAAGTTCGACACGCTGGTGCACAACGCCGACAAGATGCTGATCTATAAGTATGTCGTGCACCAGGTCGCCAATGCCTATGGCAAGACGGCCACTTTCATGCCGAAGCCGGTGTTCGGCGACAACGGCTCGGGCATGCACGTGCACCAGTCGATCTGGAAGGGCGGCAAGCCGACCTTCGCCGGCAACGAATACGCCGGCTTGTCGGAAACCTGCCTCTTCTACATCGGCGGCATCATCAGGCACGCCAAGGCGATCAATGCCTTCACCAACCCGCTCACCAACTCCTATAAGCGTCTGGTGCCGGGTTACGAAGCGCCGGTGCTGCTCGCCTATTCGGCGCGCAACCGTTCGGCCTCCTGCCGCATTCCTTTCGGCTCCTCGCCGAAGTCGAAGCGCGTCGAGGTCCGCTTCCCCGATCCGGGCGCGAACCCCTATCTCGGCTTTGCCGCCATGCTGATGGCGGGTCTCGACGGCATCAAGAACAAGATTCATCCCGGACAGCCGATGGACAAGGATCTCTACGACCTGCCGCCGAAGGAATTGAAGAAGATCCCGACGGTCTGCGGCTCCCTGCGCGAAGCGTTGCAGAACCTCGACAAGGACCGCGGCTTCCTGAAGGCAGGCGGCGTGTTCGACGACGACCAGATCGACTCTTATATCGAGCTCAAGATGGCCGAGGTGATGCGCTTCGAAATGACCCCGCACCCGGTCGAGTACGACATGTACTATTCGGTGTAAGCGACTGCATTCCCGACAGAAAACAACCCCGGCGAAAGCCGGGGTTTTTTCGTGAACAGCTCGCCAGAGGGCGGAAAGGCCGCAGGACGGGCCTCGTCAGAACAGCAGGCCAGCACTGTCGCGAGAGCGCGGATCTCATCGCCGCCAAGCAAGCCAGGCCTAAAAAAAGCCCCGGCATTTTCGCCAGGGCTTTTTAATCTTCGATGGTCTGGCGGGAATGCCGCCGACGCATTTAAGGCATCACGCCGCAGCTGAGACCTTCGCGTCGGTCGCGACCTCCGAGATCGTCTTCAAGACCTGCGAGGCGATCTGGTAGGGGTCGCCCTGGGAGTTCGGGCGGCGATCTTCCAGATAGCCCTTGTAGTCGTTCTTGATGAAGGAGTGCGGCACGCGGATCGAGGCACCGCGGTCGGCAACGCCATAGGAGAACTTGTTCCAAGGCGCGGTCTCATGCTTGCCGGTCAGGCGCTTGTCGTTGTCCGGACCATAGACGGCGATGTGATCCATCAGGTTCTTTTCGAACTGGGCCATCAGCGCCTCGAAATAGGCCTTGCCGCCGACTTCGCGCATGTACTTGGTCGAGAAGTTGCAGTGCATGCCCGAGCCGTTCCAATCGGTATCGCCAAGCGGCTTGCAGTGGAACTCGATGTCGATGCCGTACTTTTCGGTAAGGCGCAGCAGCAGGTAGCGCGCCATCCAGATCTGGTCGGCGGCCTTCTTGGAGCCCTTGCCGAAGATCTGGAACTCCCACTGGCCCTTGGCCACTTCGGCGTTGATGCCTTCATGATTGATGCCGGCGGCGAGACAGAGGTCGAGATGCTCCTCGACGATCTGGCGCGCGACATCGCCGACATTCTTGTAGCCGACGCCGGTGTAATAAGGTCCCTGCGGCGCCGGATAGCCGCTCTCGGGGAAGCCGAGCGGGCGGCCATCCTTGTAGAAGAAATATTCCTGCTCAAAGCCGAACCAGGCGTCCTCGTCGTCCAGGATGGTCGCGCGGCTGTTCGAAGCATGCGGGGTGACGCCATCGGGCATCATGACTTCGCACATGACGAGAACGCCGTTGGTGCGCGCCGGATCCGGATAGAGCGCGACCGGCTTCAGCACGCAGTCGGAGCTGCGGCCTTCGGCCTGGTTCGTGGAAGAGCCGTCGAAGCCCCACAGTGGCAGCTGCTCGAGCGTCGGGAACTCGGCAAACTCCTTGATCTGGGTCTTGCCGCGCAGATTGGGGGTCGGGGTGTAGCCGTCGAGCCAAATATACTCGAGTTTGTATTTGGTCATTCCAGTGCCTCTCGTTGCTTGGACGCCGGGGCGGCATCAACGCATGGCCGGACCGAGCCGGCCTGCCGTGCGCTAAAATGCAATTCGTATGCCACTCTCCTCGTCCAGGGTGCGGCAAAATGGTCATCGCAAAGCGTTGATTTTGCTGAGCCTGCGCAGCAATGCGCGGCGATCGTTCAGGCGCGCTTTCTGCATAAATATTGTGCAGCGACTGATCTTTTTGTGGGCATATTGCCTAAATGAATCGCAGAACCTATCTTGGGAACAGATTTGAATCGACTTGCTCCTGAAGAGGTAGGAGGCCGCCAATGGATGTCACCACGTCCCGTCCTTCGGCAAAGATCCTGATGTTCCCGCTTGCAGGCCGGGCGTCTGCCTCAAATTTAGGCGCAAAGGCGAAATTCGCGGCAGAGCTTGCCTCGTTGCGCAATACGCACGCAGATTTCGACGGCTGGTACCATCAGGCGGCAATCGAGGAAGAACACAAGCAGCGCAAGAGCTGACCAATTCTTTCCAGCTCGAGACGAGAAAAAGCCCGGCGCGATCGCTCGCGCCGGGCTCTTCATTTGCCGAGGATCGGCTACTGCTTGGCGTCCAGATCGGTGCCAAGCGTATCCCTGACGAAGATCATGCCGATGATAAGCGACATCGCGGCGATCACCACCGGGTACCAGAGGCCGTAATAGATGTCGCCCTTGTAGGCGCTGAGTGCGAACACCGTTGCCGGCAGCAGGCCGCCGAACCAGCCATTGCCGATATGGTAAGGCAGCGACATGCCGGTATAGCGGATGCGGGTCGGGAACATCTCGACCAGGATTGCGGCGATCGGCCCGTAGACCATGGTCACGAACACGACCAGGATGAACAGGATGCCGATCGTCACCGGCCAATTCACCGCCTCCGGATCGGCGACCATGGCAAAGGCACCACCGCCCGGGATGTTGTAGACGGTGACCTCGGGGGCGCCGGCCGCTTCCTCCTTGGTCAGCAGCTTGTCGGCCACCGCCTTGTCGGTCGGAACGGTCGTTTTCTCGCCGCCGCGGATCGCCGCGGCATCGAGCTTCAGTTCCGGATTGGCTGCGACGAAGGCGTCGAGCTTCTGGTCCGGCACCTTGGCCGCGGCCCGCTTCAGCGGATAGCCGCCATCCTGCAGGGACATGTTGACGGCCTTTTGGAAGGCGGCCTCCTTGGCCTTGGCCTGATCGCCGGCGGCGACGGCGTCATAGGACTGCACCGTCTCGTTGCCGATCTTGACCGTGGCGGCCGTGCCGGGTGCCGCGGTCGAAACGACGTCGTAAGGCACCGAGTTCTTGGTCAGGAACGAGGTCGCGATATCGCAGGATGTCGTGAACTTCGCCGTGCCGACCGGATTGAACTGGAACCTGCAGTCGCCGGGTGCCGCGGTCACCGTCGCGCGCGTGTTCTGCTGTGCGGTGGCCAGCGCCGGATTGGCGGCCCAGGTCAGCGCCTTGAACAGCGGGAAGGTGCAGACGATTCCCAAAGCAAGGCCGGCCATGATGATCGGCTTGCGGCCGATCTTGTCGGACAGCCAGCCGAACACGACGAAGAAGATCGAGCCGACGGCAAGCGCGATCGCGATCATGACGTTGACCGACCACGCGTCGACCTTCAGCACGTTCTGCAGGAAGAACAGCGCGTAGAACTGGCCGTTGTACCAGATCACGGCCTGGCCTGCGGTGAGGCCGAGCAGCGCCAGAAGCGCGATCTTGGCATTCTTCCACTGGCCGAAGGCTTCTGACAGCGGCGCCTTGGAGCCCTTGCCCTCCTCCTTCATGCGCTGGAAGGTCGGCGACTCCGAAAGCGACAGCCGGATCCAGATCGAAATGGCAAGCAGCAGGAAGGAGACGATGAAGGGAATGCGCCAGCCCCAGGCAGCGTAGGTTTCCTTGCTGAGCGAACCCTGGACGATGAGGATGACGATCAGCGACAGGAATAGGCCGAGCGTTGCCGTCGTCTGGATCCAGGAGGTGTAGAAGCCGCGGCGATCGTCCGGCGCGTGCTCTGCGACATAGGTTGCGGCACCGCCATATTCGCCGCCAAGCGCCAGCCCCTGCAGCATGCGCAGCCCGATCAGTATCACCGGCGCCGCGATGCCCCAGCTGGCATAGCCGGGCAGCAGGCCGACCAGGAAGGTCGACAGGCCCATGATTGTCATGGTGACGAGGAAGGTGTATTTGCGGCCGACGAGGTCGCCGATGCGGCCGAACACAAGCGCGCCGAAGGGACGGACGAGGAAGCCGGCGGCGAAAGCTAGCAGCGCGAAGATGTTGCGCGTCGCCTCGGGGATGGTCGGGCTGAAGAAGGTCGCGCCGATGAAGGCGGCCAGCGAACCGTAAAGATAGAAATCGTACCATTCGAAAACGGTACCGAGCGAGGAGGCGAAGATGACCTTCTTTTCCTCCCGC
The DNA here is from genome assembly GCF_003997315.1 of Mesorhizobium sp. M1A.F.Ca.IN.020.04.1.1. NCBI lineage: Bacteria > Pseudomonadati > Pseudomonadota > Alphaproteobacteria > Hyphomicrobiales > Phyllobacteriaceae > Mesorhizobium > Mesorhizobium sp. M1A.F.Ca.IN.020.04.1.1. Next base: position 46,444 of record NZ_RZSN01000007.1, on the reverse strand, counting down.
GTCATGCCGCGGCTTTTTCCGCCGGCGGTCGATGCCATTGCCATTGATATATCCTCCCGTGGATCCCGTCTGTCCTCGATGGCTGCGCGCCACCGTCCGCAATTCCTCCGAACGCGGACTCAAAAACGCGGCCAACGAAGGAAAAAATGGCAGAAAGCGCCCCGGAAAGGCACCGCGACGATGGGATTATGACTTTGGTATTAGATGCAATGCGAAGCGGCGCTCAGGCTTTGAGCGCCTCAAGCAGGCTGACTGCCGCCATCATGTCGCGCTTGCGGGCGGAGCGGCGCGCGACGGCTTCGGCATCCTGGCCCCAGTGCTCGATCTGCCAGTCTTCGTCGACATGGCCGGCGGCCCAGGCCTCCTCGCCGTCGAGCTCGCCGAAGTCGACGGCAAGCGCCAGCAGCGCTGAGCCGGTCAGCGAGGTCATGACGTGGATCGCGGCCAGACGCAGCGGCTCGGCGCGCTGGGCAAGATAAGCGCCAAGGACGGCGATCGTCTCGCGCGGCTGCTCGACATGGATGACACCTTCGGCGAGGTTGAAGCGCACGCCGAGGTTGCTTCTTGCCCAATCGAGAACCGGATCCCAGAGCCTGTTCTGACGGTCTACCAGCCCCTGCGGGCCATCGGCTCGGTAGCAAAGCAGGTCCGACGAAGCGAAGCGCAGGACATCCTCCAGCACCGCTTGCGGGTCGCTGGCCACACCGTCGAGTGCCGTGTTGGCAAGGCGCATCACCGGCATGGTCACAGGGTCGATGATCTCGCGCTGGGCGGAAAATTCGTCAGCAACCAGCGTCGCGGCTCCTTCAGTCGGCAACACCAGCAGCGCCTTTCCCGGCGTGCGGACCGGCCTGCCGTCCAGATGGACGGCAAAACCACCTTCGACCGGCACTACCGAAACCGCCTTGTAGAAGCGCTTCGGCAGCGGCGTCTTCATCTGGATCTGGGCGCGGCGCACCGGATCGGGATCTGAAAGCTGCTTTCCCGCTTCGAGGTCGTTGAGGATGTCGCGCATCTCGAACTCCTTACGCTGGGACCTGCTTGCGCGACGGCCGATTGACGATGATCAGCCCGGCCGCGATCAGGCCCAGTGCCAGGAAGATCCTGATCGTCAGCGGCTCGCCCAAAAGCACGGCGCCGCACAGAACACCGAACACCGGCGACAGGAAGGCGAAGCTGGACAGGCCCGCCGCCGGATAGCGCGTGAGCAGCCAGAACCACAAAACATAGGTGAAAGCGACGATATAGAAAGACTGGAACATCAATGCCAGTGTCGGCAATGCAGCGATTTCGCGGATCGGCGGGCCGGCGAACGGCATCACAAGGGCACCGACGACGGCGGCGCCAGCGAGTTGATAGAGCAGAAGCTTCTCGGCGCTGGTCTCGACCAGCTTCGATCGCTTGATGACGATGCTGGTCAACGCCCACAGGATGCCCGAGCCAAGACTGAGCAGATCGCCCGTCAGCGTCGCGTCATTGCCGGCGAAGATGCCGTCTGAGAACACGGCCAGAAGCCCGCAGAAAGCAAGCACGAGGCCCCCAAGCTTGCGCGCGTTGATGCGCTCGCCGAGCAAAAAATGGCCGCCGATCAGGACCCAGAACGGCATGGTGTTGACCAACAGCGTGTTGCGAGCGACGGTCGTGTATTCCAGCCCGATATAGAGAAACAGGAACTCGACGCCGAAGAGCACGCCGACGACAATGCCGGCGCTGAGCGTCCCATCCGCTTCAAACAGCTTGATGCCGCGCAACCGGCACCAGCCGAGAACGCACAGCCCGCCGATGATCGAGCGCGCGATCGATACGAAGACCGGATCGTAGCCGGCATAGGAGACCTTGGCGGCGACGTAGTTCAGGCCCCAGGACAATGTCAGCCCGACCATCATGGCGGCCGCGGTCATGTCGACCGCGTCGCGTCGGCCGAATGTATCGGCAGCACCGCTCAATTGTCGTCCTCCGCGCTCTGCTCATCGAAGCCGAGCAAGTTCCAGCTTTGGCGCATATGCGGCGGCATCGGCGCGGTAACATCGATGACGCCCTGGTCTGGATGCGGGATAACGATGCGGCGCGCGTGAAGATGAAGGCGGTTCTGGATGCCGCCGGGAAACTCCCAATTGGTGTCGGCCTCGAAATATTTGGGATCGCCGATGATCGGGCAGCCGATATGGGCGGCATGGACGCGAAGCTGGTGGGTGCGGCCGGTATAAGGTTCCATTTCCAGCCAGGACAGCGACTGCGCCGCCTGCTCGACCACGCGGTAATAGGAAACGGCATGGTCGGCGCCCTTCTCGCCATGCTTGGCGATGCGCACGCGGTCGCCGTCCGGCGTCGCCTCCTTGACCAGCCAGGTCGAGATCTTGTCCTCGCGCTTCGGCGGCACGCCCTTGACCAAGGCCCAATAGGTTTTCTTCGTCTCGCGCGCCCGGAACGCTTCCGACAGCTTGATCGCGGCAAGGCGGGTGCGGGCAACGACCAGCACGCCGGAAGTGTCGCGGTCGAGGCGATGGACGAGGCGCGGCTTCTCGCCCTTCTGGTTGCGCCAGGCCTCGAGCATGTCGTCGACATTGCGCGTGACGCCGGAGCCGCCCTGCACGGCAAGCCCGGCAGGCTTGTTGAAGACGAAGACCTTCGGGTCCTCGTGCAGCAGCATCTTGGCCAGCACATCGGCATCGCCCTGGTTGCGGATCGAATGGCCAGTGAGCGCGGCGTCGCCCTTCTTGTCGACTTCGAGCGGCGGAATGCGCACGGTCTGCCCGGGCTCGACGCGCGTGTCGGCCTTGACGCGGCCGCCATCGACGCGGACCTGGCCCGAGCGCAAGAGCTTTTGCAGGTGACCGAAGCCGAGGCCCGGATAATGGACCTTGAACCAGCGGTCGAGCCGCATGCCCGCTTCGCCGGCCTCCACAGTGATTTGTTCGACACCTGCCATGGTTACGCTTTTCCGGTTGAAAGCGGCGCCATAGCACTAAGGCAAAGAGGTTGCGAGCCAAAGACCCAACAACGGACAAAGATCGCGCCAAAGAGCTTTGCGGAGCCGCAGGCGCGGACGCTTCAGTTTGCGGCGGCCTTCTTGGCCTTGGACGAGCCGATCATCTTCCAGTTCTTGTAGAACATGGAATTGATGCGCTCGACGCTGACCGAGACGATGGCGAGAAGGTTGGCGATCAGGCCGGGGAATGGCGATGGACGGATGATATCCATGAACACGCAGTAGCGGCGTCCGTCATATTCGTTCACCGAACGGTGCAGCAGCGTGTCGTCGAAAATGTAAAGCGGGTTGTCGTGCCAGTAGTTCCTGGCGCCGTTGCACTCGACGAAAATCTCAGCCTTGACCGGCAACAGGTTGTAGAGGATGCGCAGGCTGAGCCGCAGCGGCCCGAAATGCCAGGAAGTCGATTCCTTGCCTCTGAAGACTGAGACCGCGATGGTCTTGATGTATTTGAAGTCCTTGTTGAATTCCGCGACGTTGTCGATCTTGTGCTTGCCATACCACTGATAGACATACATGCCGCGCCGACCGGTGCCGAAATTGGCGTCGATATCGGCGATGATCTCGTCCTTGCGAGCCTTGAAGACGTCGAGAACCTCGTTGACCTCGCGCTGATAGTCTGCAGGGAACTGCTCCAGCTTCCATACGCCCGGGTTCCGATAGCAAAGCAGGTCGACCAAAAGGTTGAATGGCGACAGCAGCCAGGTGAAGATGCCGTTGCCCAGGAAATAGCCGCGGAACAACGACAGATCCTTGTTTGCATTGCGCATCACGTCGATCAGACCGCAGACGATCCAGATCGTGGTCAGGATCGGGATAAAATAAAAGCCAAGCGCGAGAAGCGGGACTGCGATAGCAGCCTGACGAAGAGTCTTACGGGTTTGCTTTGTCATAGTCTTTCGCTTGGGAGCGCGATCCTGTTCGCATGAGCCAAATCACGGCGACCCCCGCCAGCCGTGCGCCTTCATAGGATTTTTCATGACGCGGCACAATCTGGAACAGGTTTGCCCGCTCACGATCGCGCCAGCCTCTCGACTTTGCTGTCATGCCGACGAAGCTTCGCCGCGAAGCACCCGAGCTCGCCGAGCCGCGGAAGCGGCTATTCCCGCTCTTTGCGCAGCTTTGCCCAGTATTCCAACCGCTTCTTGACCTCGCGCTCGAAGCCGCGCTCGGGCGGATCGTAGAAAGTGCGGCGGCCCATCTTTTCCGGGAAATAGTCCTGGCCGGAAAAGGCATCCGGCTCGTCGTGGTCGTAGCGGTAGCCGGCGCCGTAATCCTCTTCCTTCATCAGCTTGGTCGGCGCGTTGAGGATGTGCTTGGGCGGCAGCAGCGAGCCGAATTCCTTGGCCGCTTGTGTCGCCGCCTTGAAGGCGGTGTAGACGGCATTCGACTTGGGCGCGGTGGCGAGATAGACGGTGGCCTCGGCGAAGGCGAGTTCGCCCTCGGGCGAGCCGAGATAATCGTAGGCGTCCTTTGCGGCATTGGCGACGACCAGGGCCTGCGGATCGGCAAGCCCGATATCTTCCACCGCCATGCGCACCAGCCGGCGGCCGAGATAGAGCGGATCCTCACCGGCATCGAACATGCGGGCGAGGTAATACAGCGCAGCGTCCGGATCCGAGCCGCGCACCGATTTATGCAGCGCCGAGATCAGGTTGTAATGGCCGTCCTGGCCCTTGTCGTAGATCGGCGCGCGACGCTGGATGACGCGCTGCAGGCCATCAGGCCCAAACACCTCGCCCGGCTTGGCGGCGCGCCAGACCTCCTCGGCGAGCGTCAGCGAGGCACGACCGTCGCCATCGCTCATGCGGATCAGCATGGCCCGCGCCTCGTCGTCGAGCGGCAGCGCCCTGCCCTCGGTCGCCTCGGCCCGCTCCAGCAGCTTGGCGATGCTCTCCTCGTCCAGCGAGCGGAAGACGAGCACCCGCGCGCGGGACAGAAGCGCCGCGTTCAGCTCGAAGGATGGGTTCTCCGTCGTGGCGCCGACCAGCACCACCGTGCCGTCTTCCATGACCGGCAAAAAACCATCCTGCTGGGCACGATTGAAGCGATGGATCTCGTCGACGAAGAGCAGCGTCTGGCGGCCATTGGTCCTGCGCAGTTTTGCTGCCTCGAACACTTTCTTCAGGTCGGCGACGCCGGAAAACACCGCCGATATCTGCTCGAAGGCGAGGTGGGTTTCGCCGGCGAGCAACCGCGCCACCGTCGTCTTGCCGGTGCCGGGCGGGCCCCAGAAAATCATCGAGCCGAGCGTGCCGGAATTGATCAGCCGCGTCAGCGCGCCATCCGGGCCGGTCAAGTGCTCCTGGCCAACGACCTCGCCAAGGGTCTTCGGGCGCAACCGGTCAGCCAGCGGGCGGCCGGGCGGCGCCTTCTCCGGTTCATCGACGCTGAACAGATCGGCCATGCACTTTTATTTGGTTGGAACGCGGCCCCTTTTCCAGAGCCTGCTCAGTAACGCAACACCTGGCGCAGTATCTGCCCACCGCGCTCGACGGTAAACCGCCACCACCGCGTGTCCTGCTGCGCAATCTGTGCCAGCGTCGCCGCCTTATCGATGCTCGTGCCGTTCACTTCGCGCACGATGTCGCCCGGTTGGAAGCCGAAATCGGCGGCCGGTGAATCGCGGTTGATGTCGACCACGGTGACCCCCTTCGTGTCGGTGCGCAGCCCGAGACGCTGGGCAAGGCGCGGCGAAAGCTCTGCCACCTTGGCGCCGGCGAAGGGGCTGCGGCCATGCAGCGTGACCTCGCTCGGCTTCGCGCCTTCGGGCGCGCGCTCCAGCGCAATCTCAAGCGTTGCCTGCTGGCCCTTGCTGAGCACGGCGAAGGTCGCCTTGGTGCCGATCGACAGCGTCGCCATGCGGTAATCCAGCGCCTCGATACTCTCGACCGGGGTGTTGTTGAGCGACAGCACGACGTCGCCGGGCTTGAGCCCCGCCTTGCCGGCCGGTCCGGCCCCATCGACCGACGAGACCAGCGCGCCGGTCGGCTTTTCCATGCCAAGCGATTCCGCGATCTGGGGTGTCACGGCTTCAAACTCGGCGCCGATATAGGGCCGCTCGAAGAAATCCAGGCCGGCTTTGGCGGCGTCGGCGAAAGCCCTGACCATGTTCGACGGAATGGCGAAACCGATACCGATCGAGCCGCCGCTGCGGCTATAGATAGCCGTGTTGATGCCGACCAGCTGGCCGCCCATGTTGATCAGCGCGCCGCCGGAATTGCCGGGATTGATGGCGGCATCGGTCTGGATGAAATAGCCGGAGTCGGAAACGCCGATATGGCTGCGGGCAAGCGCCGAAACGATCCCGCTGGTGGTCGTCTGGCCGACGCCGAAGGGATTGCCGATGGCGAGCACCAGGTCGCCGACCTCGAGCGCGTCGGAATCGCCGATGGCGATCACCGGGAACGGCTTGTCGGCGGAGATTTTGAGCACGGCAAGATCCAGTGTCTCGTCCTTCAGCATCACCTTGGATGTGAACTCGCGCCCGTCGGCCGTCGCGACCTTCACCTCGTCGGCATCCTTGATGACATGGTAGTTGGTGACGATCACGCCGCTCGGATCGACCAGCACGCCGGAACCGAGCGAAGACTGCGCGCGCGGCTGCGCGCGGCCGAAGAACTCCTCGAAGAAGGGATCGCCCTCGAATGGCGAGGTCACCTTTGCGGTCTGCGAGGCGTAGACGTTGACCACGGCCGGCGCCGTCTGCTTGACCAGCGGCGCAAACGAAAGCTGCACCTCCTCGCGGCCGAACGGCACGCGCTTGTCGGGCCCGGAAGTGGAGTTCTCGCCCTCGACGCCATGCAAGAGATCGGTCAGCACGTCGGAAAGGCCAGGGTCGGCCGGCTTGGCGGCATCTTCTGCGAATGCCTGTCTGACGCTAGGAGCCGCGGCGAAAGCGGCAAGCGTGCAAACCGCAATAAGAAACAGCCGTTTGAGGTGCATTCCGAATCCTCCAGATCAGGCGCCATTGTCCCGACGATTGTGCAGAATGAAAGGCTAATGCACGGAAATACGATGCTTGTCGCGCAAAAGCGTGAGAACGAGAACGAAAATCCGCTCGCCCTGCTCGCTGGCTTCAGAACGAAAAAGGGGCCCCGAAGGCCCCTTGAATTCATTCGCTGAAAACCTGGCCTTATGCGGCCGCGGCTTCCTCTTCGCCGCCTTCGGCCTCGAGACGCGCGCGGTCGGCGGCGCCCTTGGCCGAGGTGTCGCGGTCGACGAACTCGATGACCGCCATGGCGGCATTGTCGCCGTGGCGGAAGCCCGCCTTCATGATGCGCAGGTAGCCGCCGTTGCGGCTGGCGTAGCGCGGTGCGATGGTTTCGAACAGGCGCTTGACGACGCCTTCATTGCCGATCTGCGCGATCACCTGGCGGCGGGCGTGCAGGTCGCCGAGCTTGCCGAGCGTCACCAGCTTCTCGACGATCGGACGCAGGTCCTTCGCCTTCGGCAGGGTGGTGACGATCTGCTCGTGCTCGATCAGAGACACGGCGAGGTTGGCGAACATCGACTTGCGGTGGCTTACGCTGCGGGCGAAGCGACGGCCTTTGAAACCGTGGCGCATGGCTCTTTTCCTTCTTTAGTTGTTCAAGAGGCCACGGCCTCTGATGGTTTTCCGCATGACCGTCGGATCGAGCGGCTCGCGCCGCCGATCCTTGGAATTCATGCTCAATACTGATCCTCGTAACGCTTGGCGAGGTCTTCGATGTTTTCCGGCGGCCAGTCCGGCACTTCCATGCCGAGGTGCAGACCCATCGCCGCCAGCACTTCCTTGATCTCGTTCAGCGACTTGCGGCCGAAATTCGGAGTGCGCAGCATCTCGGCTTCGGTCTTCTGGATCAGGTCGCCGATATAGACGATGTTGTCGTTCTTCAGGCAGTTGGCCGAACGTACCGAAAGCTCGAGCTCGTCGACCTTCTTGAGCAGCGCCGGGTTGAAGGCGAGCTCGGTGACGGCCTCGGTGGCGACTTCCTTCTGCGGCTCGTCGAAGTTGACGAACAGGCTGAGCTGGTCCTGCAGGATGCGGGCCGCGAAAGCCACGGCGTCCTCGCCCGAGATCGAACCGTCGGTCTCGATGGTCATGGTCAGCTTGTCATAGTCGAGAACCTGACCCTCGCGGGTGTTCTCGACCTTGTAGGAGACCTTCTTGACCGGCGAGTAGAGGCTATCGACCGGGATCAAGCCGATCGGCGCGTCCTCGGCGCGGTTGCGCTCAGCCGGCACGTAGCCCTTGCCGGTGTCGACGGTGAATTCCATGCGGATCTCCGCGCCCTCGTCCAGCGTGCAGATCACGTGGTCGGGGTTGAGGATCTCGACGTCGCCGACGGTCTGGATGTCACCGGCAAGCACGGCGCCCGGGCCCTGCTTGCGCACGACCATGCGCTTGGGACCATCGCCTTCCATGCGGATGGCGATTTCCTTGATGTTGAGCACGATGTCGGTCACGTCCTCGCGCACGCCGGCGATGGACGAGAACTCATGCAGCACGCCGTCGATCTGCACGGCGGTGACGGCCGCACCGCGCAGCGAAGACAGAAGCACGCGCCGCAGCGCGTTGCCGAGCGTGAGGCCGAAGCCACGCTCGAGCGGCTCGGCCACAAGCGTGGTCAGCGTCTTCTTCTTCGACGAGAACTCGATCTTGTTCGGCTTGATCAGTTCCTGCCAGTTTTTCTGGATCATGGTGTCTTCCTTCCTTTGACCCGCCACCATCCAATCGTGGCGGGCAGCCTGGAATTGCCGCGGAGGAGCGCCTTGGCGCTCACGCGGCGTTCAAAAATATTAGACGCGGCGCTTCTTGCGCGGACGGCAGCCATTGTGCGGGATCGGCGTCACATCGCGAATCGAGGTGATGGTGAAGCCGGCCGCCTGAAGGGCGCGCAGCGCCGATTCACGGCCGGAGCCGGGTCCGCAGACCTCGACCTCGAGCATGCGCATGCCGTGTTCCTGGGCCTTCTTGGCGACGTCCTCGGCGGCCATCTGGGCGGCGAACGGGGTCGACTTGCGCGAACCCTTGAAGCCCTGGGCGCCGGCGGACGACCAGGCGATCGAATTGCCCTGCGCGTCGGTGATGGTGATCATCGTGTTGTTGAAGGTCGAATTGACGTGGGCAACGCCCGACGAGATGTTCTTGCGTTCGCGACGGCGAACACGAGCGGCTTCCTTGGCCATGGTAGTCCTTTCAGTTGATCTCTACACCGCCGTAACGCCAGCGGCTCCACCTTTGCAGTGAATGGTGAATAGTGAAATGGTGAATGGTCAAAGCGCCATTCACCATTCACCACCAACCATTCACCAATTACTTCTTCTTGCCGGCGATCGCCTTGGCCGGGCCCTTGCGGGTGCGCGCATTGGTATGCGTGCGCTGGCCGCGGACCGGCAGCGAGCGGCGGTGACGCAGGCCGCGGTAGCAGCCGAGATCCATCAGCCGCTTGATGTTCATCGAGACCTCGCGGCGCAGGTCGCCTTCGACCTGGTAGTCGCGGTCGATCGTCTCGCGGATCTGCAGCACTTCCGCGTCGGTCAGCTGGTTGACGCGGCGGTCCGCTGGGATGCCGACCTTGTCGACGATCTCCTGGGCAAACTTCTTGCCGATGCCGTGAATGTACTGAAGCGCAATGACGACGCGCTTGTTGGTCGGAATGTTGACGCCGGCTATACGAGCCATGTTCTTTCATCTCCATTTGGGCCGGCCACCTTCAAAAAGGCAGGCCCGGCGCTATCTAAGTTGCCCCGCGTCCGGTGGAGGCCGGCCCTTGCGGGAGTTTCCTGGTTCAAAACAGATGCCCTGCCCTTGCGGGCAAGCAAAGTCCATGCCTGATAGGAAGACGGGCCGCCATACCCCAATGGCTTCTTCCAGTCAAGCGCAATCTTTGCTTGTCGGAGCGGCCTAGCTCACCGCCGCCGTGAGCACCTTCTCGATCTCCGCGGTCACCGCGTCGATGCTGGCCATGCCGTCAACGCTCTTCAGCCTGCCTTTGGCATAGTAGTAGCCGGTCAGCGGCGCCGTCTTCTTGTAATATTCTCGCAGGCGCTCCTCGAACACCGCCGGGTTGTCGTCCTTGCGCACCGGCTGGCCGGCCGCCTTGGCATCCTCGGCCCGCTTGACGATGCGCCCGACCAGCGCCTTGTCGTCGACGACGAGCTCGATGACGCTGTCGAGCGCGATGTTGCGCTCGGCGAGCATGGCTTCGACGGCATCGGCCTGCACCAGCGTGCGCGGATAACCGTCGAGGATGAAGCCCCTGGCGCAGTCGGGCTGGTCGATCCGCTCGGCAACGATCGCATTGACGATCGCGTCCGATACCAGCTCGCCGGCATCCATAACCGCCTTGGCCCGCTTGCCGACTTCGGTTCCGGTCTGGACGGCGGCACGCAGCATGTCTCCCGTCGAAAGCTGGGGTATGCCGTGTTTTTCTACCAGTCTCTGTGCTTGCGTCCCCTTGCCCGCTCCTGGCGGCCCAAGCAATATCAGCCTCATCTGCTCCTCTTACCCCCGCGCAACTTCGACTTCTTGATCAGGCCCTCATACTGGTGCGCGATCAGGTGACCCTGAATCTGCGCCACCGTGTCGAGCGTGACACTGACCACGATCAGAAGCGATGTGCCACCGAGATAGAAAGGTACGCCAGTCGCTGAAATCAGGAACTCAGGCAGCAGACACACCAGCACCAGGTAGATGGCGCCGATGACGGTGATCCGCGTCAGAACATAGTCGATATATTCGGCGGTGCGCTCGCCCGGACGATAGCCCGGGATGAAGCCGGAATGCTTCTTGAGCTGGTCGGCCGTGTCCTTCGGGTTGAAGACGATCGCCGTGTAGAAGAAGGCGAAGAAAATGATCATCGCCGCATAGAACGCCATATAGAGCGGCTGGCCGTGGCCCAGCGCCGCCAGGACCGTGCTCGCCCAGGCAGGCAGGTTGGTGGTCTGCGAGAAGCCGGCAACCGTTGCCGGGAGAAGCAGCAGCGAGGAGGCGAAGATCGGCGGGATGACGCCCGAGGGGTTGAGGTTCAGCGGCAAAAGCGAGGTGTCGCCTTGGAACATGCGGTTGCCGACCTGCCGCTTCGGATACTGGATGAGCAGGCGGCGCTGGGCGCGCTCGAAGAAGACGATGACGCCGATGACGACGACGGCGAGCACGATGATCGCGAGAATCAGGCTCGTGGACAGCGCACCGGTGCGGCCGAGTTCCAGCGTGCCTGAAATGGCGTGCGGCAGACCGGCGACGATGCCCGAGAAGATGATCAGCGAAATGCCGTTGCCGATGCCGCGCGCGGTGATCTGCTCGCCGAGCCACATCAGGAACATGGTCCCGCCGACAAGCGTGACGACGGTCGAGATGCGGAAGAACATGCCGGGATCGGTGACGATACCGTTGCCGCCCTCCAGCCCGACCGAAATGCCGTAGGCCTGCACCACGGCCAGCAGCACGGTGCCGTAGCGCGTGTACTGGTTGATGATCTTGCGGCCCTGCTCGCCTTCCTTCTTCAGCGCTTCCAGCGACGGGATGACCGAGGTCATCAGCTGCATGATGATGGAAGCGGAGATGTAGGGCATGATGCCGAGCGCGAAGATCGCCATGCGCTGCACGGCGCCGCCCGCAAACATGTTGAACATGCCGAGCACGCCCTTGCTCTGCGAGGAGAAGGCCTGCGCGAAAGCGTCGGGATTGATGCCGGGAAGCGGGATGTAGGTGCCGAGGCGGTAGACGAGCAGCGCGCCGACGGTGAACCAGATGCGCTTCTTCAGATCCTCGGCCTTGGCGAAGGCCGCAAAATTCAGATTGGAGGCTAGTTGTTCAGCAGCCGAAGCCATGCCTGATTTTCTCCGCTAGAGCATGATGCCGAAAAGTGTGAAGCGGTTTTCGGAAGACATCATGCTCTACTTCATTGATTATGCTCTACTTCATTGATTTCTATGTCGCGCTCGATGCCCGCAGCTCAGGCGGCGCGTGTCACCGAAGCTCACGAGATAAGCTCCGGACCGTCAACATGCAAGCGGCCGCGTTGACGCGGCCGCCTAATTGATCAGATCAAAGCGCGGACGGGCGGCAAAAATGAAACCATACCCGCCGGCCGCGCTTCAAATCGCCGTTACTCGGCGGCGGCCGCTTCCGGCAGCTTCACCGAACCGCCGGCCTTCTCGATCTTCTCGATCGCAGCTTTGGAGGCGCCGGCGACGTCGAAGCTGAGCTTGGCCTTGAGCTCGCCGTCGGAGAGCACGCGCACGCCGTCCTTGGCGCGGCGGATGACGCCGGCAGCGATCAGGGTCTCAGCCGTCACGGTCTCCTTCGCGTCGAGCTTCTTGGCATCGACGGCAGCCTGGATGCGAGCAAGCGACACGACGGTGAAGCTCTTGGCGAACAGGTTGTTGAAGCCGCGCTTCGGAAGGCGCCGGTAAAGCGGCATCTGGCCGCCCTCGAAGCCGTTGATGGCAACGCCCGAGCGTGCCTTCTGGCCCTTGACGCCGCGACCGGCGGTCTTGCCAGAGCCGGAGCCGATGCCGCGACCGAGGCGCTTCCTGGAGTGCGTGGCGCCGTCCTTGTCACGCAGATCGTTGAGTTTCATGTTTCTGTCTCCTGCGCTTCCGTTCAGGCCTCGTCCACAACGCGGACGAGGTGCTGGACGGCGGCGATCATGCCGCGCACCGAAGGGGTGTCTTCCAGCGTACGCCGCTTGTGCATCTTGTTGAGGCCGAGGCCGACCAGCGTCGCGCGCTGCTCCTTCGGCCGGCGGATCGGCGAACCGATCTGCTCGACGGTGATGGTCTTGGTAGCTTTCTTGGCCATGGTCGAAATCCCTGGTCAGCGTCGACTATTCTTCGGCCGCGACGGCGGTGCCGCGGCGGGCCTGAAGGGTCGAGTACTTGATGCCGCGCGCAGCGGCCACATCCTTCGGATGCATCTGGCTCTTCAGCGCGTCGAAGGTGGCGCGAACCATGTTGTAGGGGTTCGACGAACCCATCGACTTGGCGACCACGTCGTGCATGCCGAGCGTCTCGAAGACGGCGCGCATCGGGCCGCCCGCGATGATGCCGGTACCCTGCTTGGCGGCGCGCAGCAGAACGCGTCCGGCGCCCCAGCGGCCCTCGACGTCGTGATGCAGCGTGCGGCCCGAACGCAGCGGCACGAAGATCATGTCGCGCTTGGCCGATTCGGTCGCCTTGCGGATCGCCTCCGGCACTTCGCGCGCCTTGCCGTGGCCGAAGCCGACGCGGCCCTTCTGGTCGCCGACGACGACAAGTGCGGCAAAGCCGAAGCGACGGCCGCCCTTCACCACCTTGGCGACGCGGTTGATGTGGACAAGCTTGTCCACCATGCCGTCGTCCCGCTCTTCGCGTTCACGCTCGCGGCCGCGGCCGCCTTCCCTACGTTCCTGTGCCATATCCTAGTCCTTGTTCTTTTCCGGAAGCACGGGTTGCTGTTTGCCGGCGCCTCTAGCGACCCACCGGCGGTGAATTTCTCCTTTGCATGATCCTGTCCGAAAAGTCTGCAACTTTTCGGGATCATGCATTAGAAGCTCAGACCGCCTTCGCGGGCAGCCTCGGCCAGCGCCTTGACGCGGCCGTGATAGATGTACGGGCCACGATCGAAGACGACTTCCTTGACGCCGGCCTTCGACGCGCGCTCGGCGATCAGCTTGCCGACCGCGGCAGCAGCGGCGCTGTCGGCGCCGGTCTTGAGCGAGCCCTTCAGCTCCTTCTCCAGGGTCGAGGCGGCGGCCAGCGTGTGGCCCTTGGCGTCGTCGATGACCTGGACGTAGATGTGCTTCGAGGTGCGATGCACCGAAAGCCGCGGCCGCTCGCCGGCGACCTTCTTGAGCTGGCGGCGCACGCGCTGCGCGCGGCGCTGGGTGGTTTCTTTGGGGCTAGCCATGATTCTGTTCCTTGCCTTCAGAAAACGGGGGCAACCGTGTGCGGTAGGCCAAGCCTCCCGCGGTCGCGCCCCGCGGCGATCAAAAGTCTTACTTCTTCTTGCCTTCCTTGCGGACAATCCGCTCGTCGGCATAGCGCACGCCCTTGCCCTTGTAGGGTTCGGGACCGCGATACTCGCGGATCTCGGCCGCGACCTGGCCGACCTGCTGCTTGTCGATGCCGGAGACCGTGATTTCGGTCGGCTTCGGCACGGAGATCGTGATGCCCTGCGGCGTCTCATAGACCACGTCGTGGCTGAAGCCGAGCGCCAGCTGCAGGTTCTTGCCCTGCATGGCGGCGCGATAGCCGACGCCGGTGATCTCGAGCTTCTTCTCGAAGCCGTCCTTGACGCCCTGCAGGATGTTGACGATCTGCGTGCGCGACATGCCCCACTTGGCGCGGGCGGTCTTGGTCTGGTCGCGCGGCTCGACCGAAATCTCGGCGCCTTCCATCTTGACCAGCACTTCGTCGTTGACCACGAACTTCAGCTCGCCCTTGGGGCCCTTCGCCGTCACGGTCTGGCCGTTGACGGTCGCGGAGACGCCCTGCGGCAGCGAAACGGGTTTCTTTCCGATACGAGACATTGTTGTCTCCTCTTTCCTTTACTGCTGTGAATGGTGAATGGTGGAATGGCGAACGGCGCGGTCAAAGTCCCGTGCAGCCTCACCATTCACTATTCACCATTGACCATTCACCCTTAGAAAATCTGACAGAGGATCTCGCCGCCGACATTCTGCTCGCGCGCTTCGTGATCGGCCATGACGCCCTTCGGCGTCGAAAGGATGGCGATGCCGAGGCCGTTGGCGACATGCGGGATCGACTTGGCCGAGACATAGACCCGGCGGCCGGGCTTCGAGACGCGCTCGATTTCGCGCACGACCGGAGCGCCGTCGAAATACTTCAGCTCGATCTCGATTTCCGACTTGCCGTTCTCGAAGTCAGTCTGGCTGTAGTCGCGAATATAGCCTTCCGACTTCAGCACTTCGAGGACGCGGGCGCGCAGACGCGAGGCCGGGGTCGAGACGCTCGACTTCTTGCGGCCATAGGCGTTGCGGATGCGGGTCAGCATATCGCCGAGAGGATCGCTCAATGACATCTCAGTGTCTCCTTACCAGCTCGACTTGACCAGGCCCGGGATCTGGCCGTTGTTGCCCAGATCGCGAAGCGCGATACGCGAAAGCTTGAGCTTGCGATAGTAGGCGCGCGGACGCCCCGTCACTTCGCAGCGGTTGCGGATGCGGATCTTGGCCGAGTTGCGCGGCAGCGCCGAAAGCTTCAACTGGGCGCGGAAACGCTCTTCCATCGGCTTGGACTGGTCCATGACGATGTCCTTGAGCGCCTTGCGCTTGGCGGCGTACTGACCGGCAAGCTTGCGGCGCCGGTTGTTCTTCTCGACTGAGCTGGTCTTTGCCATTTCAGATTTTTCCTTTTTCGCTGCCGTTACTGGCGGAAGGGGAAGTTGAAGGCCTTGAGCAGCGCTCTGGCCTCGTCATCCGTCTTCGCCGTCGTACAAACGATGACGTCCATGCCCCAGACCTGATCAACCTTGTCGTAGTTGATCTCCGGGAACACGATGTGCTCCTTGATGCCCATGGCGTAGTTGCCACGGCCGTCAAAGCTCTTCGGGTTCAGTCCGCGGAAGTCGCGAACGCGCGGCAGCGCGATGTTCACGAGGCGGTCGAGGAACTCGTACATGCGTTCCTTGCGCAGCGTGACCTTGGCGCCGATCGGCATGTTCTCGCGCACCTTGAAGCCCGCGATCGAGTTGCGGGCGCGGGTGACGACAGCCTTCTGGCCGGCGATCAGCGCGAGGTCCTCGGCCGCGACCGAGGGCTTCTTGGAATCGCCGGTCGCTTCGCCGACACCCATGTTCAGCACGATCTTGTCGATGCGCGGAACCTGCATCTCGTTGTCGTAGCCGAACTGCTCCTGCAGCGCCTTGCGGATGGTCTCCTGATAGACCTTCTTGAGGCGCGGCTCGTTCTTGGCAGCTGCCTGCTTGGTTTCAGCCTTAGCCATTGATGACTTCTCCCGAACGCTTGGCGACGCGCACCTTCTTGCCGTCCTTCTGGATGGCGAAGCCGACGCGGGTCGGCTTGCCGTCCTTGGGGTCGGCCAGCGCGATGTTCGACAGGTGGATCGGCGCTTCCTTGGTGATGATCCCGCCCTCTTGGGACTGGGTCTGCTTCTGGTGACGGCGAATGAGGTTCACGCCGCGGACCAGCGCGGTGTCTTCCTTCGGCTGCACCGACAGGACTTCGCCCGAACGGCCCTTGTCCTTGCCGGCAAGCACGACGACCTTGTCGCCTTTTCTGATCTTTTGCATGGGTCCGGCTCCTTACAGCACTTCAGGCGCGAGCGAGATGATCTTCATGTGGTTCTTGGCGCGAAGCTCGCGCGGAACCGGCCCGAAGATACGTGTGCCGATCGGCTCTTTCTTGTTGTCGACGAGAACGGCCGCGTTCTTGTCGAAACGGATCACGCTGCCGTCCGGACGGCGGATGTCCTTGGCCGTGCGAACCACGACCGCCTTCATCACATCGCCCTTCTTAACGCGGCCGCGCGGGATGGCTTCCTTGATCGACACCACGATGATGTCGCCGACGGAGGCATACTTCCGCTTCGAACCGCCCAGCACCTTGATGCACATGACACGACGGGCGCCGGAATTGTCCGCGACGTCGAGGTTTGTTTGCATCTGAATCATGACTGGCCGCCTTCTTCTTTTCTAACGGGACGGGCTTTCACCCCTCCCCGGTCTGTCCAAAATTCGTTTCGTTCGCCCGGATCAAGCCTGATCCGCGGTGATGACGACCCAGCGCTTGTCCTTGGAGATCGGCTTCGATTCCTGGATGAACACCTGGTCGCCGACCTTGTGGGCGTTGTTCTCGTCATGCGCCTTGTACTTCTTGGTCAGGCGCACGGTCTTCTTCATCACGGGATGCGTGAAGCGCCGCTCGACCTTGACGACGACCGTCTTCTCGTTCTTGTCGCTGACCACGGTGCCCTGCAGGATGCGCTTTGGCATGGTTCTCGTCCTTAAGCCTTCTTGGCCGCGGCTTTTTCCGCGGCGATGGTCTTGATGCGCGCGATGTCCCTGCGGACCTGCTTCACGCGTGCGGTCTTCTCGAGCTGGCCGGTGGCCTTCTGGAAGCGCAGATTGAACTGCTCCTTCTTGAGGGCGGCCAGGTCGTCGGCCAGCTGATCCTGGGTCTTGGTCCGGATATCTTCGGCTTTCATGATCGCCTGTCCTTATTCTGCGATGCGCTGCACGAAGCGCGTCTTGACCGAGAGCTTGGCGGCGCCGAGACGCAGCGCCTCACGCGCGGTTTCTTCGCTGACGCCGTCGATCTCGAACATGATGCGGCCAGGCTTGACGCGTGCCGCCCAGTAGTCGACGGCGCCCTTGCCCTTACCCATGCGCACTTCGGTCGGCTTCGAGGTGACCGGCAGATCCGGGAACACCCGGATCCAGACGCGGCCGGCGCGCTTCATCTCGCGGGTGATCGCGCGGCGGGCCGCCTCGATCTCGCGCGCGGTGACGCGGTTCGGCTCAAGCGCCTTCAGCCCGAAACCGCCGAAATCCAGATTGGTGCCGCCCTTGGCGGTACCGTGGATACGGCCCTTGAACTGCTTGCGGAACTTTGTGCGCTTTGGCTGCAGCATCGTTCTAACTCCAAATTCTCAAATTTCTCAGGCGTTCTCGCGACGGCGACCGCGCTCGCGCTCGCCGGTCTGACCGCCGTGATCGCCTTCCGTGGCGCGACGCTCCGACGCCATCGGGTCGTGCTCGAGGATCTCGCCCTTGAACACCCACACCTTGACGCCGCAGATGCCATACGCCGTGTTCGCCTCGGCCGTGCCGTAGTCGACATCGGCGCGCAGCGTATGCAGCGGCACGCGGCCTTCGCGGTACCACTCCATGCGCGCGATTTCGGCGCCGCCGAGACGGCCGGAGCAGTTGATGCGGATGCCTTCGGCACCAAGACGCATGGCCGACTGAACGGCGCGCTTCATGGCGCGACGGAACGCGATGCGGCGCTCGAGCTGCTGGGCGATCGACTGGGCGATCAGCGTGGCGTCGATTTCCGGCTTGCGCACTTCAACGATGTTGAGGTGCGTCTCGGACTTCGTCATCTCCATCAGCTTCCTGCGGAGCTTCTCGATGTCGGCGCCCTTCTTGCCGATGATCAGGCCCGGACGCGCGGCATGGATGGTGACGCGGCACTTCTTGTGCGGACGCTCGATCACGACCTTGGAGATCGCGGCCTGCTTGAGTTCCTTCTCAAGATACTTACGGATCTTGATGTCTTCATGCAGCAGCTGACCGTATTCGCCGGTGTTCGCGAACCAGCGCGAATCCCAGGTGCGGTTGATGCCGAGACGCAGCCCGATCGGATTGACTTTCTGGCCCATTATGCGGCCTCCCCTTTTTCCTCGACTTCACGAACGACGATCGTGAGGTGCGAGAACGGCTTTTCGATACGGCTGGCGCGACCACGGCCACGCGCGTGGAAACGCTTCATGACGATCGACTTGCCGACATAGGCTTCCGCTACGATCAGTGCGTCGACATCGAGGTCGTGGTTGTTTTCCGCGTTGGCGATCGCCGACTCCAGGGTCTTCTTGACCGTGCCGGAAATCCGCTTGGCCGAGAATTCGAGGTCGGAAAGCGCTGTCGCGACCTTCTTGCCGCGGATCAGCGCGGCAACCAGGTTCAGCTTCTGCGGGCTGATACGGATGGTGCGCAGAACGGCGCGCGCCTCGTTGTCAGCAAGCCTGCGCGGAGCTTTGGCCTTGCCCATGATTATTTCCTCTTCGCCTTCTTATCCGCGCCATGACCGTAGTAGGTCCGGGTCGGAGCGAATTCACCGAACTTGTGGCCGACCATGTCCTCGTTCACGGAGACGGGAACGTGCTTCTGGCCGTTGTAGACACCGAAGGTGAAGCCGACGAACTGCGGCAGGATGGTGGAGCGACGGCTCCACATCTTGATCACCTCATTGCGACCGCCTTCACGAACCTTGTCCACCTTCTTGAGAAGGTAGCCGTCGATGAAGGGGCCTTTCCAAATCGAACGAGTCACTTGGCGTTACCTCTTCTTAGCTCTTGCGCTGATGGCGCGAGCGCACGATGAACTTGTCGGTCGCCTTGTTGGACCGCGTCTTCTTGCCCTTGGTCGGCTTGCCCCAGGGCGAAACCGGGTGACGGCCACCCGAGGTGCGGCCTTCGCCACCACCGTGCGGATGATCGACCGGGTTCATGGCCACGCCGCGATTGTGCGGGCGCTTGCCACGCCACACCGTGCGGCCGGCCTTGCCGTCGTTGATGTTGCCGTGATCGGGGTTCGACACGGCGCCGACGGTGGCCATGCACGAGCCGTGCACGACGCGCTGCTCGCCCGAGTTGAGGCGCAGGATCGCCATGCCCTGGTCGCGGCCGACGAGCTGGGCGTAGCCGCCGGCCGAACGGGCGACCTGGCCGCCCTTGCCCGGCTTCAGCTCAATATTGTGGACGATCGTGCCGACCGGCATCGAGGCCAGCGGCATCGCGTTGCCCGGCTTCACGTCGACCGCTTCGCCGGCCACGATCTTGTCGCCGGCAGCCAGACGCTGCGGCGCCAGGATGTAGGACAGCTCGCCGTCGTCATACTTGATCAGCGCGATGAAGGCGGTGCGGTTCGGATCGTATTCGATGCGCTCGACCGTGCCGACGACGTCGTACTTCTTACGCTTGAAGTCGATGATGCGGTACGAACGCTTGTGACCGCCGCCGATGAAGCGGGCCGTGATGCGGCCGTAATTATTGCGGCCGCCCGACTTGGTCAGGCCTTCGGTCAGGCCCTTGACGGGCTTGCCCTTGTAGAGGCCCGAGCGGTCGACGATGACCAGCTGACGGGTGCTCGGCGTTACCGGGTTGAATTTCTTGAGTGCCATTGTCCTGTCCTCGCGGCCTTGCTCAGAGACCCGTCGCGACGTCGATCGACTGGCCGTCGGCCAGCGTCACAACCGCCTTCTTGACGTCGCCCTGGCGGCCAACCGTGCCGCGGAAGCGCTTGATCTTGCCCTTGCGGACGAGCGTGTTCACGGCCGTAACCTTGACGCCGAAGAGAGCTTCCACGGCAGCCTTGATTTCCGGCTTCGACGCCTTCTTGGCGACATTGAAGACGACCTGGTTCTGCTCGGAAGCCATGGTCGACTTTTCGGTGATCGCCGGCGAGACGATCACGTCGTAGTGACGGAGGTCGGTCATTTGAAGCGCTCCTCGAGAGCCTCGACGGCGGCCTTCGAAAGGACCAGCGTGCCGCGGCGCAGAATGTCGTAGACGTTGATGCCCTGGATCGGCAGCACGTCGATGTTGGGAATGTTGGTCGCCGCCAGCTTGAAGTTCTGGTCAAGCTCGGCGCCGCCGATCACCAGGGCGTTGGTGAGCCCGAGCGTCTCGAGGCTCGCAACCAGCGCCTTGGTCTTGGCTTCGGCGAGCTTCAGCTCGTCGACGATGATCAGCGAAGCGCTCTTGGCCTTGGCCGAGAGAGCGTGCTTCAAGCCCAGAGCGCGCACCTTCTTCGGCAGCTCGTGCTCGTGGCTGCGCACGACCGGGCCGTGCGCCTTGCCACCGCCGCGGAACTGCGGAGCGCGAGCCGAATGGTGACGGGCGCGGCCCGTACCCTTCTGCTTGTACATCTTGGCGCCGGTGCGCGCGATCTCGGCGCGGCCCTTGGCCTTGTGCGTGCCCTGCTGCTTCTTGGCCAGCTGCCAGCGCACGACGCGCTGCAGGATGTCCTCACGCGGGTCAAGGCCGAAGATCTCCTCGGAGAGCTTTACCTTGCCAGCGTCCTTGCCGCCGAGGGTTGTGATCTTGAGGTCCATTATTCCGCTCCCTCATTGGCCGGGGCATCGTTCTTGGCCGCAGCGGCACGGATCGCGGCTGGCTTCGGCGCGTTGGCCGGCAGCGCAACCTTGGCCGCGTCACGGACCAGGATCCAGGCGCCCTTCACCCCCGGGACGGCGCCGCGGATCAGGATCAGGCCGCGGTCGGCATCGGTCGAGACGACCTCGACATTCTGGGTGGTGACGCGAACGTCGCCCATGTGGCCGGCCATCTTCTTGCCCTTGAACACCTTGCCGGGGTCCTGGCGCTGTCCGGTCGAGCCGTGCGTGCGGTGCGAGACCGAGTTACCGTGCGTGGCACGGCCGCCACCCATGTTGTGCCGCTTGATCACGCCCTGAAAACCCTTGCCGGTCGAGGTGCCCGTCACGTCGACCTTCTGGCCGGCGACGAAGTGCTCGACGGTGAGCTCGGCGCCGACGTCGATCATGTTGTCGGCGGAGACGCGGAACTCGGCGAGCTTCGCCTTTGGCTCGACGGAGGCGGCAGCGAAATGGCCGCGCATCGCCTTCGACGTGTTCTTCACCTTGGCAAGGCCAACGCCGAGCTGGACGGCGGTGTAGCCGTTCTTCTCCTGCGTGCGCTGCGCCACGACCTGGCAGTTCTCCATCTGGAGAACGGTGACGGGAACGTGTTCCCCGGCATCGTTATAGATGCGGGTCATTCCCACCTTCTTTGCAATCACACCTGAACGCATCGGTTCAATTCCTTTAGAGTTCCCTGTCGGGGCTGACGCCCCTCCACGCCTCTTGCTTCCTTCAGAGTTCCGGGTCGCCCCGCCCTCTTGTTTCTTAGAGCTTGATCTCGACGTCGACACCGGCGGCCAGATCGAGCTTCATCAGAGCATCCACCGTCTGCGGGGTCGGATCGACGATGTCGAGCAGCCGCTTGTGGGTGCGCATCTCGAACTGCTCGCGGCTCTTCTTGTCGACGTGAGGCGACCGGTTGACCGTGAACTTTTCGATCCGCGTCGGCAGCGGAATGGGGCCGCGGACGTTGGCGCCGGTGCGCTTGGCGGTCGACACGATTTCGCGCGTCGAGGCGTCGAGCACCCGGTGGTCAAACGCCTTAAGGCGGATGCGGATATTCTGTCCGTTCATGCGTCAATTCCTTGTTCTGGCGCGGCGCGGGCAGCCCCGCGCCCGCGACAGATCCGTTTCGTCCAATTATTCTTTGATGGTGACGACGATGCCGGCACCGACGGTGCGGCCGCCTTCACGGATGGCGAAGCGCAGCTTCTCTTCCATCGCGATCGGCACGATCAGCTCGACATCGACGGTGATGTTGTCGCCGGGCATCACCATCTCGGTGCCTGCCGGCAGCGTCACGATGCCCGTCACGTCGGTGGTGCGGAAGTAGAACTGCGGCCGGTAGTTGGTGAAGAACGGCGTGTGACGGCCGCCCTCGTCCTTGGTCAGGATGTAGGCTTCGGCCACGAACTTCTTGTGCGGCTTCACCGAACCCGGCTTGGCCAGAACCTGGCCGCGCTCGACACCCTCGCGGTCGATGCCGCGCAACAGCGCGCCGATGTTGTCGCCGGCCTGGCCCTGGTCGAGCAGCTTGCGGAACATCTCGACGCCCGTGCAGGTGGTCTTGGCCGTCGGACGGATGCCGACGATCTCCAATTCCTCGCCGACCTTGACCACGCCGCGCTCGACGCGGCCGGTCACGACCGTGCCGCGGCCCGAGATCGAGAACACGTCCTCGATCGGCATCAGGAACGGCTTGTCCAGCGGACGGACCGGCGTCGGGATATAGGCGTCGACCTGCGCCATCAGCTCGCGGATGGCGTCCTCGCCGATGGTCTTGTTCGAATCCTCAAGTGCTGCCAGCGCCGAACCCTTGACGATCGGAATGTCGTCGCCGGGGAACTCGTTCTTGGTCAACAGCTCGCGAACCTCGAGCTCGACCAGCTCGAGCAGCTCGGCGTCGTCGACCTGGTCGACCTTGTTCAGGAACACCACGATCGAGGGCACGCCGACCTGGCGGGCAAGCAGGATGTGCTCGCGGGTCTGCGGCATCGGGCCGTCGGCGGCCGAAACCACCAGGATCGCGCCGTCCATCTGGGCGGCGCCGGTGATCATGTTCTTCACATAGTCGGCATGGCCGGGGCAGTCGACATGGGCGTAGTGACGGTTGGCCGTCTCGTACTCGACATGCGCCGTCGAGATGGTGATGCCGCGCGCCTTCTCTTCCGGCGCCGCGTCGATCTGGTCATAGCGCTTGTATTCGCCAAAATACTTCGTGATCGCCGCCGTCAGCGACGTCTTGCCATGATCGACGTGGCCGATCGTGCCAATGTTCACATGCGGCTTGGTGCGCTCGAATTTACCTTTTGCCACTGTATTTCTCCGTCTTACTCATCCCGCTCGGGGAAATTGATATTCGCTCCAGCCGAACCGGAAACGCGTAAGAGCCGCGGTTCCGGTGGCACAGGCATTCTCACGCGTACTTTTTCTGGACTTCCTGGGCCACCGCCGTAGGGACCGGCTCATAGTGGTCGAACTGCATCGTGTACTGGGCGCGGCCCTGCGACATCGAACGCAGATTGTCGACGTACTTGAACATGTTGGCCAAAGGCACCATCGCGTTGATGACGACGGCCACGCCACGCGCTTCCTGGCCCTGGATCTGGCCGCGACGGCCGTTGAGGTCGCCGATAACGCCGCCGACATAGTCTTCCGGCGTCACGACCTCGACCTTCATGATCGGCTCCAGGAGCTGCACACCAAGCCGGGGTGCGGCTTCCTTGAAGCAGGCGCGGGAGGCAATTTCGAACGCCAGCACCGAGGAGTCGACGTCGTGGAAGGCACCGTCGATCAGCGTCGCCTTGACGCCGATCATCGGGAAGCCGGCAAACGGGCCGGAACCCATGACGCTCTGGATGCCCTTCTCGACGCCGGGGATGTATTCCTTCGGCACCGCACCGCCGACGATCTTGGACTCGAACAAGAACTCTTCGCTCTCGGTGTTCGGCTCGAACACGATCTTGACGCGAGCGAACTGGCCGGTACCGCCCGTCTGCTTCTTGTGCGTGTAGTCCTGCTCATGGGTGCGGGTGATCGTCTCGCGATAGGCCACCTGCGGAGCGCCGACATTGGCTTCGACCTTGAACTCGCGGCGCATGCGGTCGACGATGATGTCGAGATGCAGCTCGCCCATGCCGGCGATGATGGTCTGACCGCTTTCCTCGTCGGTCTTGACGCGGAAGGACGGATCCTCTGCCGCCAGGCGATGCAGCGCGAGGCCCATCTTTTCCTGGTCGTTCTTGGTCTTCGGCTCGATGGCGATCTGGATGACCGGATCGGGGAATTCCATGCGCTCGAGGATGACCGGATGCAGTGGATCGCAGAGCGTGTCGCCGGTCGTCGTGTCCTTGAGGCCGGCCAGCGCGACGATGTCGCCGGCATAGGCTTCCTCGATATCGGCGCGCGAATTCGCATGCATCTGCAGCATGCGGCCGATGCGCTCCTTCTTGCCCTTCACGGTGTTGTCGAGCGAGGTGCCCTTGGTGAGCTTGCCCGAATAGATGCGAGCGAAGGTCAGCGAGCCGACGAACGGGTCGTTCATGATCTTGAACGCCAGCATCGACAGCGGCTCGTTGTCGTCGGCATGACGCTCGATCTCGGCGTCGGTCTTGGCGTCGACACCCTTGATGGCCGGCACGTCGATCGGCGACGGCAGGTATTCGACCACGGCGTCCAGCAGCGGCTGTACGCCCTTGTTCTTGAAGGCCGAGCCGCAGAACATGGGGAAGAACTTGACCGCGATGGTGCCCTTGCGGATCAGCGCGCGGATCTCGTCGTTCGACGGCATGTTGCCTTCGAGGTAATTCTCGAGCGCGGTCTCGTCTATCTCGACGGCGGCCTCGATCATCTTCTCGCGATACTGAGCGGCCTTGTCCTTGAGGTCGGCCGGGATCTCGACGACGTCCCAGGCAGCGCCCAGCGTCTCGTCGCGCCAGACCAGCGCGTTCATTTCGACGAGGTCGACCACGCCCTTGAACTCGGTCTCGGCGCCGATCGGCAGCTGCATGACGACGGCCTGCGCGCCGAGGCGTGAGCCGATCATTTCCACCGAGCGGTAGAAGTCGGCGCCGATCTTGTCCATCTTGTTGCAGAAGATCATGCGTGGCACGTGGTACTTGTCGGCCTGGCGCCACACGGTCTCAGTCTGCGGCTCGACGCCGGCGTTGGCATCGAGCAGCGCGATGGCGCCGTCGAGCACGCGCAGCGAGCGCTCGACCTCGATGGTGAAGTCGACGTGTCCGGGAGTGTCGATGATGTTGAAGCGGCGCATCTTGCCGTCGCGACCCTTCCAGAAGGTCGTGGTCGCGGCCGATGTGATGGTGATGCCGCGTTCCTGCTCCTGCTCCATCCAGTCCATGGTGGCAGCGCCGTCATGGACTTCGCCGATCTTGTGCGACTTGCCCGTGTAGTACAGGACGCGCTCGGTCGTCGTCGTCTTGCCGGCGTCGATATGCGCCATGATACCGAAATTGCGGTAGTCTTCGATTTTGTATTCGCGGGCCATGGGAGGTGCCTCTCAGTCTCGTTCGCGCTTTACCAGCGGTAGTGCGCGAAGGCGCGGTTGGCTTCCGCCATCTTGTGGGTGTCTTCACGCTTCTTGACGGCCGTGCCGCGGTTGTTGGCCGCGTCCATCAGCTCGCCCGAGAGGCGGTCGACCATCGTGGTCTCGTTGCGGTTGCGTGCGGCGGCGATCAGCCAGCGGATGGCGAGCGCCTGGCGGCGCTCGGGGCGCACGTCCACCGGAACCTGGTAGGTGGCGCCGCCGACGCGACGCGAACGCACTTCCACATGCGGCGCGACATTGTCGAGCGCCTGGTGGAAGACAGCGACCGGCTCCTGCTTGGTCTTGGCCTGGACCTGGTCCAGCGCGCCGTAGACGATGGTCTCGGCAACCGACTTCTTGCCGTCATACATGACGGCGTTCATGAACTTGGTGACGACCAGATCGCCGAACTTGGGGTCCGGATTGATCTCACGCTTTTCTGCACTGTGACGACGGGACATGGCTCTTGTCTCTCAATCTCGTGGCACGGCGCAGTAAAAAAAAGCGCCGAAGCCGGAAACCCTTACTTCGGACGCTTGGCACCGTATTTCGAACGGCGCTGCTTGCGGTTCTTCACACCCTGCGTGTCGAGCACGCCGCGGATGATGTGATAGCGGACGCCCGGCAGATCCTTGACGCGGCCGCCACGGATCATGACCACCGAGTGCTCCTGAAGGTTATGGCCTTCGCCCGGGATGTAGCCGATCACCTCGAAACCATTGGTCAGACGGATCTTGGCCACCTTGCGCAGCGCCGAGTTCGGCTTCTTCGGCGTCGTCGTGTAGACGCGCGTGCAGACGCCCCGCTTCTGCGGGTTCTGCTGCATGGCCGGGACCTTGTTGCGCTTCACCGGCGCCAGGCGCGGCTTGCGGATCAGCTGGTTGACGGTAGGCATTAAACCCTCTTGTCTCTCAATTCCGTGTCTTGCCCTGTCAGGGCCGCTCAAAGCGTCATTTCCATACGCGAATTCGGGCAACACACCGCGCCTCGCGGTCCTGCCCGAACAAATTGCAGAGGAAGCGGAAGCCGCTTCATGCGCGCCGGAGATGTCTTTTCGCTCGTAAAACGAACCCTGTTTGAGGCAAACTCCAAGGCGCGTCGCCTCGGAAAAGCAAGTCTCACATCGGTTCTGACGTGGCGGCTTCTACTCGCAAGCCCCCTATCCGTCAACCCCGGAACGGCAAATATTGCGCCCGATCCGGAGCTTGGCAGCCATGCGGAAAAAGCATGTAATTTTCTTGCGTCTTTTTTCAAGAGCAAGGAAGAAAGTGACAGGCTTTCGCCTGTCATCTCGGCCGGCTTCGTGCAAATAAGGCGGTATGAATGGCAAAACTCCACGCTTCCGGAGGAATCAGCCCGTGAACGACAACGAGGAGCGCCCGGTCACCATCATCACCGGCCGGGTGTGGCGGCGAAAGGGCGGCAAGCCGGAAGGCGTGCATGTGATGCTGGTCGCGCCCGACGATGATTCTGCCGTGCGCCGCGCGCTCGAATCGCTCGCCGCCGAAGGATTCGCCGAAGCCGAGCTCGACCAGATCGGCGACATGGAAGGCACCCCCGACGAAGAGCCGCATCTGTCCGCCTATCAGGGCGCGCTGGAGGGCGAAGTCTCGATCGTTACCTTCGACGAGCCGAGCTGATCCCGAAATCGCAATCTCGCGATCCGTTACGTTCCAGGCTTTGCCGGGCACTGTTGTCCTGCCTAAGAGCACCTACTTCTTCCATCCCTCGGAGTCCCAATGACCAGCAACCCCATCAGGATCGGTATCGTCGGCGTGGGAAAGATCGTCCGCGACCAGCATCTTCCGGCACTGGCCAAGGACAGCAGTTATCGGCTTGCGGCCGCCGCCAGCCGCCACGGCAAGGTGGACGGCATCCCGAACTATCCGACGATCGAGGCGATGCTCGAGGCCGAGCCGGGCCTGGAAGCCGTCTCGCTCTGCATGCCGCCGCAGTTCCGCTATGACGCCGCGCGCACCGCGCTCGAGGCCGGAAAGCACGTCTTCATGGAGAAGCCGCCGGGCGCCACCGTCAGCGAGGTCGAGCACCTGAAGGCGATTGCCGCGAAGAAAGGCGTTTCGCTTTTCGCCAGCTGGCATTCGCGCTACGCGCCGGCGGTCGAGGCCGCGCGCGCCTTCCTGGCTTCGGCCAGAATCGACTCGGCGGCGATCAACTGGAAGGAAGACGTGCGCCGCTGGCACCCGAACCAGGAATGGATCTGGGCGCCGGGCGGTTTCGGCGTGTTCGATCCCGGCATCAACGCGCTATCGATCGCCACCCACATCCTGCCGCCGATGTTCATCACCTCGGCCGTGCTCGACTTCCCCGAGAACCGCGCCTCGCCGGTCGCGGCGCATGTCACCTTCCGCACCTCGAACGGGCTCCCGGTGACAATGGAGCTCGACTGGCTGCAGACCGGTCCGCAGAGCTGGGACATCCTGGCCGAGACCGACAAGGGCAAGATGGTGCTTTCGGGCGGCGGCGCAAAGCTCGCCGTCGACGGCAAGATCATCCATGACGAGCCGGAAGCCGAATATCCGATGCTCTACAAGCGTTTCGCCGAGATTGTCCGCGCCGGCATCTCCGACGTCGACCTGGCCCCGCTCCAGCACGTCGCCGACGCCTTCATGCTCGGCAAGCGCAATGTGGTCGAGCCTTTCTTCGATTAAGCCCCGTGCAGCGCCGGCGTCAGTCCACGATCGCAATCGCAAATCCGTCATAGCCCTTGGCGCCGACGGTCTGGATGGCGGTGCCGTCCAGCCGCTTCTCCTGCCCGATGAATGAGAGCGCCGCGCGGGCGCCGACGACGTTTTCGTCGCGGCCGTCGTCCTTCAGCACGGCGCCGTCGCGGATGACGTTGTCGCAGACTATCACCGTTCCGGAGCGCGACAGCCGCATGGCCCAGCTGAGATAATTCGGGTTGTTCGGCTTGTCGGCGTCGATGAAGATCAGGTCGAACGGACCGGCATTTTCGCTGACCAAGGCTGCTAGCCATTGAAGAGCTGGCCCGAGCCGCAGATCCACCTTGTCGGAAACCCCTGCCCGCTCGAAGTTCGAACGCGCGACCTTGGCATGGTGCGGCTCAAGCTCCAGCGTCACTACTCTGCCATCGGCAGGCAGGCCCCTTGCCATCCAGATGGTCGAGTAACCACCGAGCGTGCCGATCTCGAGCACCTTCCTTGCGCCGCGAATTCGCACCAGAAGCGAAAGCAATTTGCCCTGCGCGGCCGAGACGTCGATCGCCGGCAGGCCCTGCTCGCGGTTGGCCGCAAGCACCGCGTCAAGCGTGGGATCCGCATCGAAAAGAGAGGAGACGATGTAGTTGTCGACAGCCGTCCAGGTCCTGGCGCTCATGGTTTTTCCTCGTTCATAACCCGAATGAAAAAAGGGGCCACGCGGGCCCCTTTTCTTTCTCTCATTGCATCCGCGCTTACTGCGCGGCGTTGACCATGTTGGTCAGCATCGGCTCGGCGACCTCGACACCGGAGGCCTTGCGGCGCTCGTCGATGATGAGTTCGTCGCGCGAGGTGGCGATGCGCCTTATTTGGCTCATCGTGCCGCCCGTGCCGGCCGGGATCAGGCGGCCGACGATGACGTTCTCCTTCAGACCCTGCAGCATGTCGGTCTTACCGGCGACCGCGGCTTCCGTCAGCACCCTGGTCGTCTCCTGGAAGGAGGCGGCCGAGATGAAGGACGGCGTCTGCAGCGAGGCCTTGGTGATGCCGAGCAGCACCGGCTGGCCTTCGGCCGGCTTCTTGCCGTCCTCGATCAGCCGCTCGTTGACCTCTTCCAGCTCGATCACGTCGACGTGGTCGCCCGGAATGTAGGTCGAGTCGCCCTGCGTGGTGATCTCGACCTTCTGCAGCATCTGGCGAACGATCACCTCGATGTGCTTGTCGTTGATCGACACGCCCTGCAGGCGGTAGACCTCCTGGATCTCGTTGACGAGGTAGGACGCAAGCGCCTCCACGCCCTTGATCGCCAGGATGTCGTGCGGCGCCGGGTTGCCGTCGAGGATGTAGTCGCCCTTCTCGATGACGTCGCCGTCCTGCAGATGGAACGGCTTGCCCTTCGGGATCAGGTACTCGACCGGCTCCAGCGTCGAGTCGTGCGGCTCGATGATGATGCGGCGCTTGTTCTTGTAGTCGCGGCCGAAGCGGACCGTGCCATCGATCTCGGCGATGATGGCGTGATCCTTCGGACGGCGAGCCTCGAACAGTTCGGCCACCCGCGGCAGACCGCCGGTGATGTCCTTGGTCTTGGCGCTTTCCATCGGGATGCGCGCAAGCACGTCGCCCGGACGGACATGCGCGCCCGGCTCGACCGAGAGAATGGCCTCGACCGAGAGCAGGAAGCGTGCATCGCCGCCCTTCGACAGCTTGCCCACCTTGCCCTTGGCGTCCTGCACGACAATCGCCGGCTTCAGGTCACTGCCGCGCGGCGTCGAACGCCAGTCGATGACCTCACGCTTGGTGATGCCGGTCGACTCGTCGGCGGTCTCCTGGACGGAGATGCCGTCGACCAGATCCTCGAACGCCACCTTGCCCTCGATTTCGGTGAGGATCGGGCGGGTGTAAGGATCCCACTCGGCGATGCGCTGCCCGCGCTTCACCTTGTCGCCGTCATCCACGAAGATGCGCGAGCCATAGGCGACGCGGTGCGTGGCGCGTTCCTTGCCGGCCTCGTCGAGGATCAGAACCGCCATGTTGCGGCCCATCACCATCTGCTGACCTTCGGAGTTGCGCACCACGTTGCGATTGCGGATCTCGACCTTGCCCTCATAGGAGGCTTCGAGGAACGAAGAATCCACCACCTGCGCGGTGCCGCCCATGTGGAAGGTGCGCATGGTGAGCTGGGTGCCCGGCTCGCCGATCGACTGCGCCGCGATGACGCCGACGGCCTCGCCCTGGTTGACGGGCGTGCCGCGGGCAAGATCGCGACCGTAGCAGACCGCGCAGACGCCGGTCCTGACCTCGCAGGTCAGCGCCGAGCGGATGCGGACCGACTGGACGCCGGCCTTCTCGATCTGCTCCACGTCACGCTCGTCCATCAGCTTGCCGGCCTTGACCAGCACTTCGCCGGAGACCGGGTGGTTGATGTCGTCGAGCGCCGTGCGGCCGAGCACGCGCTGACCGACCGAGGCGACGATCTGGCCGGCATCGACGATCGGCTGCATGGTGAGGCCCTTGTCGGTGCCGCAATCCAGCGAATTGACGATGCAGTCCTGCGCCACGTCGACCAGACGGCGGGTCAGGTACCCCGAGTTCGCCGTCTTCAAGGCGGTGTCGGCCAGACCCTTGCGGGCGCCGTGGGTCGAGTTGAAGTACTCGAGCACGGTGAGGCCTTCCTTGAAGTTCGAGATGATCGGCGTCTCGATGATCTCGCCCGAAGGCTTGGCCATCAGGCCGCGCATGCCGGCGAGCTGGCGCATCTGGGTGGGCGAACCGCGCGCACCCGAATGCGACATCATATAGATCGAGTTCATCGGCTTCTGACGGCCGTTTTCCTCGAACTCGACCGCCTTGATGCGGGCCATCATCTCGTCGGCGACTTTCTCCGAGCACTTGGCCCAGGCGTCGACCACCTTGTTGTACTTCTCGCCCTGCGTGATCAGGCCGTCATTGTACTGCTGCTCGTACTCCTTGGCCAAAGCCTCGGTATCGGAGACCAGCTTCAGCTTGGTGTCCGGAATCACCATGTCGTCCTTGCCGAACGAAATGCCGGCGCGGCAGGCATGCGCAAAGCCGAGAGCCATGATGCGGTCGCAGAAGATGACCGTCTCCTTCTGGCCGCAGTGGCGGTAGACGGTGTCGATCATCTTGGAGATGTTCTTCTTGGTCATCTCCTGGTTGGCGATGTCGTACGGTACGTTGACGTTCTTCGGCAGAAGCTCGCCGATGATCATGCGGCCGGGCGTGGTTTCATAGATCTTCGACACCGTCTTGCCTTCGGCATCGACGGTGCGGAAGCGGCCCTTGATCTTGGCGTGCAGGGTCACCGCCTTGGTCTCCAGCGCATGCTGGAGCTCGCCCATGTCGGCGAACACCATGCCTTCGCCCGGCTCGTTCTGGTTGACGATCGACAGATAGTAGAGACCGAGAACCATGTCCTGCGACGGCACGATGATCGGCGCGCCGGAGGCCGGGTGCAGGATGTTGTTGGTCGACATCATCAGCACGCGCGCTTCGAGCTGCGCTTCCAGGGACAGCGGCACATGGACCGCCATCTGGTCGCCGTCGAAGTCGGCATTGAAGGCCGTGCAGACCAGCGGATGCAGCTGGATCGCCTTGCCTTCGATCAGGATCGGCTCGAACGCCTGGATGCCGAGGCGGTGCAGCGTCGGCGCGCGGTTCAAGAGCACCGGATGCTCACGGATAACCTCGTCGAGGATATCCCAGACCTCTGGACGCTCCTTCTCGACCAGCTTCTTCGCCTGCTTGACGGTCGAGGAGAAACCCTTGGCGTCGAGGCGGGCATAGATGAAAGGCTTGAACAGCTCCAGCGCCATCTTCTTCGGCAGGCCGCACTGATGCAGCTTGAGTTCCGGACCGGTCACGATGACCGAGCGGCCGGAATAGTCGACACGCTTGCCGAGCAGGTTCTGGCGGAACCGGCCCTGCTTGCCCTTGAGCATGTCGGACAGCGACTTCAGCGGACGCTTGTTGGCGCCGGTGATGACGCGGCCGCGGCGGCCGTTGTCGAACAGCGCATCGACGGCCTCCTGCAGCATGCGCTTTTCATTGCGCACGATGATGCCGGGCGCGCGCAGCTCGATCAGCCGCTTCAAACGATTGTTGCGGTTGATGACGCGGCGATAGAGGTCGTTGAGGTCGGACGTGGCGAAGCGGCCGCCGTCCAGCGGGACCAGCGGGCGCAGGTCCGGCGGGATCACCGGAACGACCTTCATGATCATCCATTCCGGACGGTTGCCGGATTCCATGAAGTTCTCGACGACCTTGAGCCGCTTCAGCAGCTTCTTCTGCTTGAGCTCGGACGACGTCGAAGCCAGCTCCGAGCGCAGATCGCCGGCGATCTTCTCCAGATCCATGCCGGCCAACAGGTCATGGATGGCCTCGGCGCCGATCATGGCGGTGAAAGAGTCCTCGCCATACTCGTCGACGGCCAGCATGTACTCTTCCTCGCTGAGCAGCTGGTGCTCCTTCAGCGCGGTGAGGCCAGGCTCGGTGACGATGTAGTTCTCGAAGTAGAGGACGCGCTCGATATCCTTGAGCGTCATGTCGAGCAGCGTGCCGATGCGCGAGGGCAACGACTTCAGGAACCAGATATGGGCGACGGGCGCGGCGAGCTCGATATGGCCCATGCGCTCGCGGCGGACGCGCGACAGCGTGACTTCGACGCCGCACTTCTCGCAGATAACGCCCTTGTACTTCATGCGCTTGTACTTGCCGCACAGGCACTCGTAGTCCTTGATCGGACCAAAAATGCGCGCGCAGAACAGACCGTCACGCTCCGGCTTGAAGGTGCGGTAGTTGATGGTCTCCGGCTTTTTGATCTCACCGAACGACCAGGACAGAATCTTCTCAGGGCTGGCGAGCGAGATCCGGATGGAATCGAACACCTGCGCAGGCGCCTGAGGGTTGAAGAGATTCATGACCTCTTGGTTCATGCCGTTCTCCTTTTGGGGTCCTCGAAAACCCCTTGCATCGAGCGCGGGCCGAATGCCCGCAGACTGGCCGGCCTGACCGGCCGAGAATTTGTGGGGCGCGCCGCGTCGTTTCGCGGCGCGCCATTACCCTTATTCGGCCGCGCCCTTATTCGGCAGCATCGGGCAGCCGCACGGCAGCGTCTTCGAACTTGGTGTTCTCCAGTTCGACATTGAGGCCGAGGGAGCGCATCTCCTTGACGAGAACGTTGAAGCTCTCGGGAATGCCGGCTTCGAACGTATCGTCGCCGCGCACGATCGCCTCGTAGACCTTGGTGCGTCCGGCAACGTCATCCGACTTCACCGTCAGCATCTCCTGCAGCGTATAAGCGGCGCCGTAGGCTTCCAGCGCCCAGACCTCCATTTCGCCGAAGCGCTGGCCACCGAACTGCGCCTTGCCGCCCAGCGGCTGCTGGGTGACGAGCGAGTACGGACCGATCGAGCGCGCGTGGATCTTGTCGTCCACCAGGTGGTGAAGCTTGAGCATATAGATGTAGCCCATCGTCACCTTGCGATCGAACGGCTCGCCGGTGCGGCCGTCATAAAGCTGCGACTGACCGCTGGTGTGCAGGCCCGCCTGCTGCAGCATGGTGTTGATGTCGGCTTCGTGCGCGCCGTCGAACACCGGAGTCGCGATGGAGACGCCGCGGCGCATCTGTTCGCTCAGGCGAATGATGCTCTCGTCGTCATAGTCGCGGACCGGCTCGTTGCGGTCGTTGGAAGGCATGAAGCTTTCCAGCGTCTTGCGCAGCGGCTTGATGTCGCCGCCAGCCTTGTAGGCGTCGATCAGCTCGCCGATCTTCCTGCCCATGCCGGCGCAGGCCCAGCCCAGATGCGTTTCCAGGATCTGGCCGACATTCATGCGGCTCGGCACACCCAGCGGGTTGAGCACGATATCGGCATGCGTGCCGTCCTCGAGGAAAGGCATGTCCTCGACCGGAACGATGCGCGACACCACGCCCTTGTTGCCGTGACGGCCGGCCATCTTGTCGCCCGGCTGCATCTTGCGCTTCACCGCCACGAAGACCTTGACCATCTTCATGACGCCCGGAGGCATCTCGTCGCCGCGCTGCACCTTCTCGACCTTGTCCATGAAGCGCTGCTCGAGCGCCTTCTTGGAGTCGTCGTACTGGCCGCGCAGGGCTTCCAGCTCGCTCTGCAGCTTTTCGTTCTCCACGGCGAACTGCCACCACTGCGAGCGCGGATACTCGTCGAGCGTGTCCTTCGACAGCTTCGAGCCCTTCTTGAAGCCCTTCGGCCCGGCAATCGCTTCCTTGCCGACCAGCATGTCCGACAGGCGCGAATAGACGTTGCGATCGAGGATCGCCTGCTCGTCGTCGCGGTCCTTGGCCAGACGCTCGATCTCCTCGCGCTCGATCGCCATGGCGCGCTCGTCCTTCTCCACGCCGTGGCGGTTGAAGACGCGCACTTCGACGACCGTGCCGAAGGTGCCCGGAGGCATGCGCATGGAGGTGTCGCGAACGTCCGAGGCCTTTTCGCCGAAGATGGCGCGCAGGAGCTTCTCTTCCGGCGTCATCGGGCTTTCGCCCTTCGGCGTGATCTTGCCGACCAGGATGTCGCCCGGCTGCACTTCCGCGCCGATATAGACGATGCCGGCCTCGTCGAGGTTCTTCAGCGCTTCCTCCGAGACGTTCGGAATGTCGCGCGTAATCTCCTCCGGTCCGAGCTTGGTGTCGCGGGCCATGACCTCGAACTCCTCAATGTGGATCGAGGTGAAGACGTCGTCGGCCACGATGCGCTCGGAGAGCAGGATCGAGTCCTCGTAGTTGTAGCCGTTCCACGGCATGAACGCGACCAGCACGTTGCGGCCGAGCGCCAGATCGCCGAGCTCGGTCGAAGGACCGTCGGCGATGATGTCGCCCTTGTTCACCCGGTCGCCGACACGCACCAGCGGACGCTGGTTGATGCAGGTGTTCTGGTTCGAACGCTGGAACTTCATCAGCCGGTAGATGTCGACGCCGGACTTGCCCGGGTCGAGATCTTCGGTGGCGCGGATAACGATACGGGTGGCGTCCACCTGGTCGACCACGCCGCCGCGGCGGGCGCCAATGGCGGCGCCTGAGTCACGGGCGACGACTGGCTCCATGCCGGTGCCGACGAACGGCGCTTCGGCGCGCACCAGCGGCACGGCCTGACGCTGCATGTTCGAGCCCATCAGCGCGCGGTTGGCGTCGTCGTTCTCGAGGAACGGGATGAGGGCCGCGGCCACCGATACCATCTGCTTCGGCGACACGTCCATCAGGTCGACGTTCTCGCGCGGCGCCATCATCACCTCGCCGGCGTTGCGGCAGATGACGAACTCGTCGACGAAGCTGCCGTTCTTGTCGAGCTCGGCGTTGGCCTGCGCGACGTGGTGCTTGGCCTCTTCCATCGCCGACAGATAGACGACTTCATTGGTCAGCTTGCCGTTGACGATCTTGCGGTACGGGCTCTCGATGAAGCCGTACTTGTTGACGCGCGCGAAGGTGGCGAGCGAGTTGATCAGACCGATATTCGGGCCTTCCGGCGTCTCGATCGGGCAGATGCGGCCGTAATGCGTCGGATGCACGTCGCGCACCTCGAAGCCGGCGCGCTCGCGGGTCAGACCGCCCGGTCCAAGCGCCGACAGGCGACGCTTGTGGGTGATCTCCGACAGCGGGTTGGTCTGGTCCATGAACTGCGACAGCTGCGAGGAGCCGAAGAACTCGCGCACGGCGGCGGCCGCCGGCTTGGCGTTGATCAGGTCCTGCGGCATGACCGTGTCGATCTCGATCGAGGACATACGCTCCTTGATCGCGCGCTCCATGCGCAGCAGGCCGACGCGGTACTGGTTCTCCATCAGCTCGCCGACCGAGCGGACGCGGCGGTTGCCGAGATTGTCGATGTCGTCGATCTCGCCCTTGCCGTCGCGCAGCTCGACCAGCGTCTTGACCACGGCCAGGATGTCTTCCTTGCGCAGCACGCGCACGGTGTCCTCGGCCTTGAGCTCGAGGCGCATGTTCATCTTGACGCGGCCGACAGCCGACAGGTCATAGCGCTCGCTGTCGAAGAACAGCGAGTTGAACATGGCTTCGGCGGTCTCGAGCGTCGGCGGCTCGCCCGGACGCATGACGCGGTAGATGTCGAACAGCGCGTCCTGGCGGCTCTCGTTCTTGTCGACGGCGCGCGTGTTGCGAATGTAGGCGCCGACATTGACGTGGTCGATGTCGAGGATCTGGATCTCGTCCTCGCCGGTGCCGAGCAGCACCTTCAGCGTCTTCTCGTCGATCTCGTCGCCGGCCTCGAGGAAGATCTCGCCGGTGGCGTAGTTGACGATGTCCTCGGCCAGGTAGTTGCCGAGCAGGTCCTCGTCGGTCGCCTTGATCGCCTTGAGACCCTTTTCGCCGAGCTGGCGGGCCTGGCGGGCGGTGATCTTCTTGCCGGCCTCGACGACGATCTCGCCCGTGTCGGCGTCGACCAGGTCGCCGACAGCCTTGAGGCCGCGGAAACGCTCGACGTTGAACGGGATGCGCCAGTGGTCGCCGGCGCGCTTGTAGGTGATCTTGTTGTAGAAGGTCGACAGGATCTCTTCGCCGTCCATGCCGAGCGCCATCAGCAGCGACGTCACCGGGATCTTGCGGCGGCGGTCGATGCGGGCGTGGACGACGTCCTTGGAGTCGAACTCGATGTCGAGCCACGAGCCGCGATAAGGGATGACGCGCGCGGCAAACAGAAGCTTGCCCGAGGAGTGCGACTTGCCCTTGTCGTGGTCGAAGAAGACGCCCGGCGAACGGTGCATCTGCGAGACGATGACGCGCTCGGTGCCGTTGACGATGAAGGTGCCGTTCGACGTCATGAGCGGCATATCGCCCATATAGACGTCCTGCTCCTTGATATCCTTGATCGACTTCGCGCCGGTATCCTCGTCGATATCGAACACGATGAGGCGCAGCGTAACCTTCAGCGGCGCAGCATAGGTCAGGTCGCGCTGACGGCATTCGTCGACGTCGAATTTCGGTCCTTCGAACTCATACTTCACGAATTCCAGCATCGAGGAGCCGGAAAAATCGGAGATCGGGAAGACCGACTTGAAAACAGCCTGCAGCCCCTCGTCCGGACGCCCGCCCTTGGGCTCGTCCACCATCAGGAACTGGTCATAGGATGCCTTCTGAACCTCGATCAGGTTCGGCATCTCCGCAACTTCCGGGATCTTCCCGAAGAACTTGCGTACGCGTCTGCGGCCATTGAAAGTCTGGGTCTGGGCCATCGTCGCTCCTTAGCTCAAAACTCGGGGCGAACCTCGCCGCGGTTCGCCTTGCACCAACGGGCCGCTCGCCGGCCGCCCCTGTCTGTTTTCCGGCCGCCGTTCCAATTGCTTGGCGGCTGCCGGTAAAAAACGGGAGAAAACCCGTTTCCTGAAGGCCGCTTCCGGCCCTCAGGAAAGAGGTTTTCAAACGTCTCGCGCAACGAAGCCTCCCTTTCATCAAGGGAGGGGGCGGCCGGCGCGAGGCCGTCCGCCCTCAACCATAAGGCTTACTTCAGCTCGACCTTGGCGCCAGCTGCTTCCAGCTGAGCCTTGAACTTGTCGGCATCGGCCTTGGAAACGCCTTCCTTGACCGGCTTCGGAGCGGCCTCGACCAGGTCCTTGGCTTCCTTGAGGCCAAGGCCGGTGATGGCGCGGACTTCCTTAATGACGTTGATCTTCTGGGCGCCGGCGTCGGCGAGAACGACGTCGAATTCCGTCTTCTCTTCAGCCGGAGCAGCAGCAGCGGCAGCGCCACCGCCAGCAGCGGCAACCGCCACCGGAGCAGCAGCCGAAACGCCCCACTTCTCTTCCAGGAGCTTCGACAGCTCGGCCGCCTCGAGGACGGTCAGCTTCGAAAGGTCGTCTACGATCTTCGCGAGATCAGCCATTTTGATATTCCTTTGGTTGGTTCGAACGTGTGTTGTTGACAGCGAGGAACGGCCTCATGCCGCCTCGTCCTTCCGGGCGTAAGCGCCGATGACGCGCGCGACCGAAGCCGCGGGCGCATTGACGATCTGGGCGATCCGGGTAGCCGGCGTGGCGATCATGCCAACCAGCTTGGCGCGCAGCTCGTCGAGCGACGGCATCGTGGCGAGCGCCTTGACACCATCGGCGTTGAGCGAGGTCGAGCCCATCGCGCCGCCGAGAATGATCAGCTTGTCATTCCCCTTGGCGAAATCGGACGTGACCTTCGGCGCCGCAACCGGATCCTCCGAATAAGCGACCAGCGTCTGTCCCTTGAACAGATCGACGATCGATGCGGAGTCCGTGCCCTGAAGAGCGATCTTGGCGAGACGGTTCTTCGCGACTTTGACGGTGCCGCCGGCGGCGCGCATCTTCGACCGGAGGTCGTTCATTTGCGCCACGGTGATACCGGCGTAGTGGGCCACGACGACTGAACCCGCGCTCGAGAACGCTTCGTTCAGGCCCGTGACGAGTTCGCGCTTTTCCGCTCTGTCCACTGCCTATCTCCAGTTGACCCCTGCCTCATTCTCGAGGTCAGAAGTCGGGTTGCCTTTTGCCGGCCGGGCCATCCTAATCGTGGATCTCCCGAACGGCGCTCGAGGATCCTGCCCCCTTTTCGCCCACCGACGGCAAGCCGGCGATGTGCTGACAAAAGGCAAACACGGTTCGAACCTTTCATTGGAGCTTGTCGCTCCTTTGTCGGGTCTTCACCCGTCTCATGCAGGCCCAAGTGAATTAAGGCTTTTGGGCCGCCTGCAATCTCGGACAGGATATCCGGAAACCTTTCGGCTTCCGGGTACCGGGCCGCCGACGGATCGGCGGTCCGGAATTCTTCTTTGTTGGAGCATGATCTTTTCCGAAATCCACTTTTCGGGATCATGCTCTAGCGACCGGCCTGAAGCCGGCCAGACGACGCTTACGACGCGGCGAGCGTCGCGATGTCGAGCTTGAGGCCGGGACCCATCGTCGAGGTGACCGACACCTTCTTGACGTAGTTGCCCTTGGCGCCGGCGGGCTTGGCCTTGTTCACCGCATCGGCGAAGGCCCGCACATTCTCTTCCAGCGCCTTGACGTCGAACGAGACCTTGCCGACGCCGGCCTGGACGATGCCGGCCTTCTCGACGCGGAACTCGACGGCGCCGCCCTTCGAGGCCTTGACGGCGGCCGCGACATCGGGGGTCACGGTGCCGACCTTCGGGTTCGGCATCATGCCGCGCGGGCCGAGCACCTTACCCAGACGGCCGACCAGCGGCATCATGTCCGGAGTAGCGATGCAGCGATCGAAATCGATCGTGCCCTTCTGGACGATATCGACGAGGTCCTCGGCACCAACGATATCGGCGCCGGCGGCCTTGGCTTCTTCGGCCTTGTCGCCGCGCGCGAACACGGCGACGCGCACCGACCGGCCAGTGCCGTTCGGCAGGTTGACAACGCCGCGGACCATCTGGTCGGCATGGCGCGGATCGACGCCGAGATTCATCGCGACCTCGACCGTCTCGTCGAACTTCACCGTGGACCGGTCCTTCAGCAGCTGCAGCGCCTCAGAGAGCGCATAGGCCTTGTTCGGGTCGATGCCTTCACGGCTCTTGGCAACACGCTTTGCAATCTTTGCCATGATCTTAGCCCACCACTTCCAGGCCCATCGAGCGGGCGGAGCCCTCGACCATGCGCATGGCCGCTTCGACGTCGTTTGCGTTCAGGTCCTTCATCTTCTGCTCGGCGATCTGGCGCACCTTGTCGCGCGAGATCGTGCCGGCCTTGACCTTGCCCGGCTCTTTCGATCCAGACTTCAGGTTGGCGGCCTTCTTCAGGAAGTAGCTCACCGGCGGAGTCTTCATGACGAAGGTGAACGACTTGTCCTGGTAGTAGGTGATGACGACCGGGATGGGCGAGCCCTTCTCCAGCTCCTGGGTCTGCGCGTTGAACGCCTTGCAGAACTCCATGATGTTGATGCCGCGCTGACCAAGCGCCGGGCCGATCGGGGGCGACGGCGTGGCCGAGCCCGCGGCAACCTGGAGCTTGAGCTGGCCTGCAACTTTCTTAGCCATCTCTATTCCTGCCTTTTCTCATGCCGGGAAAAACCGGCGGTTGCAGTCTGGTGGTGCGGTTCCAGCGGCCGGCTAAGCCGCATTCGCCTCCCACCCGCTCATGGCAGCGCCATTCCTTCGCGCCGCCGATCCCTTCGCCTCTCGGACGGGGACCTTCGGATCAGCCCTTTTCGACCTGTCCGAATTCGAGATCGACGGGCACCGCGCGCCCGAAGATCGAAACTTCCACCTTGAGGCGCGCCCGCTCCTCGTCCACTTCCTGGACGAAGCCGTTGAACGACGCGAACGGACCGTCCGAGACGCGGATCGCCTCGCCGATCTCGAAGGTGACCGACGGCTTCGGACGCTCGACGCCTTCCTGAACCTGGTTCAGGATGCGTTGCGCCTCGGCTTCAGTGATCGGCACGGGCTTGGAGTCACCGAGGAAGCCGGTGACCTTCGGCGTGTTCTTGACCAGCGAGAATACGGCGTCCGTCAGGTTGGCCTTCAAGAGCACATAACCGGGGAAGAACTTGCGTTCCGCATCGACCTTGCGGCCGCGGCGTATCTCGACGACCTTCTCCGTCGGCACCACGATCTGCTCGATCTCGCCCGACAGGCCCTTCTGCTTGGCCTTGTTCTCGATGTCCTCGGCGACCTTCTTCTCGAAGTTCGAATAAGCGTGGACGATGTACCACCGCGTCATTTCACGACCTCTCCGTAATCGCCGAACTTAATGTCCGAGGCCCAGAATCCACTCGATCGCATAGCCCATGGCTATGTCGGCGGTGAAGAAGAAGATCATGGCGATGAGCGCAAAAACCAGGACCATTACCGTCGAGATCATAGTCTCGCGGCGCGAGGGCCATGTCACCTTGGCCGTCTCCGCGCGAACCTGCTGGAGAAAGGTGAAAGGGTTTGTGGTTTTCGAAGCCATCTGCCGCCTGTCTTCAAGACCCGTTGGCCGGGTCTCCTGGATGATCCCGCTGGCCGGGACGTGCCGCCTGGACTTCGTGCCGGCGCCGAATCAGCACCACCATTTCGCCCACGCAAATCAGACGCGTAAAGCCGGCTTCCCAGCTCCACGCGTCGCGTGTCTGTTCAGTCTACATAAAACCGATTCTTGGTCCACGCAAGTGGCAAGTGTTCCGCTTTATGTTTTAGCGCCGCCTCGGAACCATCCAGTCGTTCCGTCCCGGCTATGCGGGGGCCTTATGCCCCAGTTTTCGTTATATGGCAAGCCGCCCCCCGGTTTCCAACGGCGGAGCGCGCCCACCTTCAGCCTATCTTGGGAGGTGGCACGGGCAGCAGGGCTCGAACCTACGACCTGCGGTTTTGGAGACCGCCGCTCTACCAACTGAGCTATGCCCGTATACGGGCGCTGCTATTTCACAAAGCCGATGAGAACTCAAGAGCCCTTTTGAGACGCGTCGGCCGGAAGCGCCGATCGCAGCCATCCAAGCCCCAGGGCCCATGCGCAGATCACGAGTTCAAGCGCGAAAGTCCAATGCAGAACGAAGTTCAGGACCCAGTTCCCATGGCTGGCCGGAACCGCCACGAGCTCAAACGGGCGATGACTGAACGGCGCCAACCACATGATCGGCGATGCGACCGTGTCGAGCGCCATATGCAACATGGCTCCGGCTAAGAAGATGGCGATCGACGGCAGACGCCGCGACCCCAACAACCGACCGACCGACACGCCTACCGTCCCGATCGTGGCCCAGAACAACGGCCAATGCGTGATGTAGGCATGATGGTGCGTGCGACCGCCATCGATCAGGTAAAAATAGAGCATGTCGATGTCCGAGATGACGCTGCCGAGCATTGCGGCAGCCACCACATCGGATGCCTCCCGTCGCCGTCTTCGCGCGAGCCTTCCCAGAATATAGCCCGATGGGAGATGGGCAATCAGCATGCAAGGTCGTCTCACATTGATGCAACGACCCTGCGGTGTCTTTGCGGCGTCATCTTTTCGGAATTTTGCAGAAACCCAGCATCTTCGGCTACGATTTCCCGGCCGGCGGCTTGTAAGGCCCGCCCGGCACGCCCCAGCCCCAGCTTGGCATTGGCTCGGTCTCAGGGTCGCAAGTCTCGCCGAGATTGGAATTAATCTTGGCCAGCCGCGATCCCCACTCGACATAGCCCATCAAGGCGGAACGGAACTCGGGATCGTCCGGCAGGCCGGCTTCGTCCGCCGCGTCCGCCAGGAGGTTGATCCAGCGCCGGCGCTGCACCTCGGTCAGATGCTTGCCGAGATGATGCCTGACCATCTCGCGGTGTCCACCATGCCGTTCGCTGTAGGTCCTCGGCCCGCCGAAAACCTCGCCGATGAAGACGGCGACATGCGCCGGATGGTCCGGCGACATGTGCCTGAACACCGGACCGACAATCGGGTCCAAGGTCACTCTGTTGTAA
Organism: Mesorhizobium sp. M1A.F.Ca.IN.020.04.1.1; assembly: GCF_003997315.1. NCBI lineage: Bacteria > Pseudomonadati > Pseudomonadota > Alphaproteobacteria > Hyphomicrobiales > Phyllobacteriaceae > Mesorhizobium > Mesorhizobium sp. M1A.F.Ca.IN.020.04.1.1. The sequence continues at coordinate 4,004 of NZ_RZSN01000007.1, read as the reverse complement.
AAGATCTGCGTCAGCCGGTTGAGCGCCTCGCTGCCGCCGGCCCATTCGAACAACGTCGGGACGCCCTCGCTCATCTCCGGTCCTCCTACGTTTGAGCCTAGAAGGATAGCGGGAAGCTCGGAGCCGGCTCAACCTGCCTCCATGGCCAGTGCTGGCATGGCGCCGAATGCTGCTAAAGCTTGGCTGGCGATTCCGCTTCGGCGTTGGCGGACGGCAGAACCCGGCAGTTATCGGGTTTTGGCGAAGATTTGCAGATAGTGGCGCCCGTCAGAGCGTCTACCGACTGGCGGCTGGTGGTGAGCCCGAACCCCGCCAATTCGTGCTGGCTGAGCTCCCTGTGCTTGGCGGATTGGGCCGACTGCATCGCGACGAACAGGCCCGAGCCGATCGCCATCTCCTCGAGATACGACCGGACCTTGTCTTCCATGCCCATGGAATGCACCAGGAAACGCGTATCGGCGCCTACCAAGCGCCTGGTGCCGCCGGCGATCATCAGCACGCAGGCTGTATCGCATTCGGCGCCGGCTTCAACGGTGAGACCATCATGAAGGTTGTCCTTGGAGACGCACCCTGCCGGGCCGGGATCGCAATCAAGAAAATCCGTCCGGGCGACCGCAACATCCAATCTGCGCTCGCGGATCAGCCGGCCGGCGGCGAGCGCGCCCTGGACATCGCCGCCCTGTGAGTTGAGGACGATGGGCAGCCTGCGTCCGCCGACCTTGTCCAGCAGCTCGCGCAGCCTGTCGGGCGTGCCGGCAACGATCGTTCCCTCCGCCGAAATCCATTCCGGACAATCGGGGTTGCAGAGCGGATTGCTGCCGCGAACGAGGATGAAACGCATTTCCTGCTGCGGCTTTGGCGGTGATGCTGCCTCCGCCGGCTGACTGTCGGCCTGTTTGACTGCGACCGTCGCCACCTCGGCCTGCTTGGCCTTGCCATTGGCCGGTATCTCGCGGCAGTTCGCTGGCACCGGATCGCGCCGGCATATGGCTGCTTCGGTCATCAGGTCGAGGGAATCGAGGCTGGTGACGAGCTTCATCTCCAGCATATCGTCGGGCTCGATCTGCCTTATGTCGCTTGCCGGCGTCGCCTTCATCACGTCCAGCACGCCCTGCCCAATACCCATTTCTTTCAGATAACCGGACAGCCGTTTCTCGACCGCCTTGCTCATCTCGTAGGTCTTGTAGCTGCCGGCATTCTTGCGGCTGACGACCTTGGTGCTGAGGACCTTCTTCTTGCCGTTCACAATTCTGTAGGTGGTGCGGTAGAGCAGCTTTTCCCTGTGATATGTCGTGGTGATCTGATGAACCCCGAGAAAAGCCCACTCGCCGACCACACGGCGGACGCCGCCGGCAAACATCAGGGGACATGCGGAATTGCACATGGCGCCGCTGTCGTAGGCGATGCCGGAATACGGCGTGTTCTTACTGTCATTGTCCCGGCAGTTCTTCATTTCGGGCGAGCAGCCGGAAAACCCCGTAGTGCCCACGGCGATGTCGAGCTTGTTCTTACGGATCGTACGGCCGAGTTGGAGCGCGGCGTCGACATTGCCTCCAGGAGAATTGACGACGATCGGCAGTTGCCGGCCGCCGAGCGTCTTCAAGAGGCGCTTGAACCGCGCCGGCGTGCCGGCCTCGATGCTGCCTTCGGCAGAAATCCATTCCGGGCAGTTCGGCTCGCAGCCTGGCGCGCTGCTGCGCACCACGACGAAGCGCATGGCAGGGCCGTAATCCGGCGGCGTTTCCTTCGCTGCGGCGGCAAACGCGGTAAGCCCAATAGCGATGGCCAGCCCGAGCCGAACCAGCCCTAGCGGCCACGAAATACCCTTTGAAAGGAACGCGGAAATCACGCCTGCCAAGCCCTCGGTCCAACCCATACTAGTTACGGCGACGATGCTTGCAATAGAATTGAAGAGGGTGCGAGCAATGCCAGCCTGACGGCTGCTGCCTCGACCTTCGTCGCGACTACGCTAAAGTTCTGGCGGCGTCTTTGCCTGGGCGTTGGCAGAGGGCGGGAGCCGGCAATTGTCCGGCTTTGGCGAGGACCTGCAAATGGCGGGGCCAGTCAGCGTGTCCGATGTGTCCGGCCCGGTCACCAGCCCGACCTTGAGCATTATATCGGGTTCAAGCTGACGCTCGACTGAACTCTGATCTATCGCTGCGAACAGGCCTGGGCTGATCGCCATCTCGTCCAAATAGGCTTCGACAATCCGCTTCTGTCCCATCGAGGACACGCTGAGCCGCGCCTTGGGGTCGACCAGCCGCCTAGCGCCGCCGGCGAGCATGAGTGCGCAGGCTGAATCGCACTCCACTCCGAATTGGCTGATCAGCCCGACATAGGCGCTATTGTCGTCCAGACAGCCTGCCCCTGGCGGGTTGCAACCCAGGATATTGGTGCGGGCGACGACGACGTCTAGCTTGCGTTCGTGGATAAGCCGCCCTGCGGCCAAGGCGCCGAACAAGTCGCCGCCTCGTGAGCTGATCACAACGGGGAGCCGCGGGTTGTCGAGCGCGGCGAGCAACTGGCGAAGATTTTGCGGGGTTCGAGGGGTGATCGCGCCTTCCGCCGAAATCCATTCCGGGCAGTCGGGATCGCAGAGCGGATCGCTGCCGCGAACGACCACGAAGCGCATCTCCGGCGCCGCATTTCCTGCCGCTCCTCGAAACGGCACGGCAGTCGGGGCTTTGGCTGGCTTGGAAGATGGAGCTTCCGCCTGTCGAGAAGGTGCCGGCTTTGCCGTCGTTACAGCGGCCGGCCGGGCATCCTCCGCTATTTCCCGGCAATTTGGAGCCGGTTTGTCACCCATGCACAGGATCACTCCGGTGAACAGCTCCACGGTGTCTGTGCTGGTGGCCAGTTTCATCGTTAGCATGTCGTGGAGGGTGATCCTCTGAATGTCGCTCGCCGGCGTGGCTTTCATTTTGTCGAGGACACCCTGCCCCACGCCCATCTCTGCCAAATAGGCCGAGATTTTCCGCGCGAACCCCTTGCTCATCTTATAGGTCTTGTAGCTTCGGCCTTCGGTGACGGTCTCCGTTGTGACCTGATATCTTTTGCCCCGAATGGTTTTATAGGTGGTTCGAAAATGCCTTGTGGAGGGGAACCAAGTGGTGGTGATCTGATGAACACCCAGATAGGCCCAGCCACCGGCTACGCGGCGAACGCCACCTGCGAACATCAGGGGACATGCAGAGTTGCACATGGCGTCGCCATCAGACGCCACGCCGAAATAGGCAACGCCCTTGCCGAAGCTGGCCCCGCAGCCCTCCGTTCCCGGCCAACAATCGGAAAACTCGGTCTTGCCGATCGCGATGTCGAGCCCGTTCTTCCGTATGATGCGACCAAGTTGAAGTGCGGCGTCGACATCGCCGCCAGGGGAATTGACAATGATCGGCAGTTTGCGGGTGCCGAGCTTTTTCAGCACTCGCTTGAGCAGAGCCGGCGTGTCGGCAGTGATGGCGCCTTCCGCTGAAATCCATTCCGGACAATTGGTCTTACAGCCGACTGCACTGCTACGCGCAAAGATGAACCGCATGTCCGAAAAGCCGTCGGAAGACGGGCCGTTCAAAATGAACGTATCGGGCCATGCCCGTATGAGGACGTCATCGGCCTTTGCTGCAAAGGCCACCACCACAATTGCAAGCACCGGTGCCCGGCGAACCAGTATGCGAAACCATCTTGATGTGCAGTTTAAATGATGCCCCGAAATCATGATTGGCGACGCCCCCTGCCGCAATCGATAATAATTGCGGCAGTGGTGCATGCAATAGCTTCGAAGCAACCGTGCTGCATTTATGCTGCACTGTGCAAGTAAACGAAAAAGGGCGGCCCGAAGACCGCCCTTTCCTTGGTCGAGCCGGCAAGTGCCGGCTCGATCATTCTTTGATGGTGACGACGATGCCGGCACCGACGGTGCGGCCGCCTTCACGGATGGCGAAGCGCAGCTTCTCTTCCATCGCGATCGGCACGATCAGCTCGACATCGACGGTGATGTTGTCGCCGGG
>NZ_RZSN01000079.1:0-25825 GCF_003997315.1 Mesorhizobium sp. M1A.F.Ca.IN.020.04.1.1 | reverse complement strand
GCGCGCGGGCTCGTGATCGCTGGATTTAAGCGTAAGCTCTGAAATCGTCATGTGTCGAAGCCCTCAAAGGCTCCGAACATCGTCCTTCACGCCGATCACCGAAAGGTGCCGTCGGGACATCGCTTACGTTCAGTCTGTCGTTTGAACCTGGAATCTGGTGAAGGCAACCGAACCAATGGACAAGATCACAATCGACTTCTGGGGCTTTGCAATAACGGCCGAAGGGTTTTACGGCGTCTTGGCCGCGTCGGGGCTGGTGATGGCCATTGTCATTGTGTTGAAGGTCGGGAGGCGTCGGGGTACCTAAGGCTGCTTCTCGGCAAGACGGAGGGCATCGATGTGCGAAGCCAGTATGACATTGTTAAAGATTGGGCACTCCTATCCGACGACGAGGCGATGGAAGCCGAGATCGAAGGCACGGCAAGGACGCTACCACGTCGGTCGCCTAGTGTCCCTTGGAAGTGTCTGGCAATCGTGAAGATGCCGAATATCGATTCTGGTTCGATCTGTTTTTGAGACTTTCCAGAAAGGACGACGTCGGGTGGGCTTAGCCCGTAGGAGACTAACCTAACCAATCTGTCCCAGTTCGCATGGGACGCCACTCCCGCAAACGATAGCGGCTGCTCTTCGTGCTTCACACGCTAAGCTGTAAAGTCAAAGCCGACGCCGTACCTCCGTTCTATGACCCACTCGGGGACCAGCATCCCGCCATCGGCCAACGCGTTGCCTTTGCGATTGGCAAAAGGATTGGCGGAAAGGGCCATGAACGAGGATGACGACACCCTCTTCTTGGTCTTCGATGAAACCGAACAACCCGAAAACGCCGCCAGGTGAGAATGATGGCGAAGCGCCAGAATAGCATTGGTCTCCTTAGCCTCGAACCTTCCGCCAAGGCGGACTACCCCAAAGACTTGACGTCGCAGTCCTCCGACGGCGGAAGCCTGCGCCCGTATCGTTGGTGAAGACGAAACGATTGTTTCGAAACTTCAGGAACGAGGGCCACGTTGGCGGAACCGGCCTGACAGTTCTCACGTGGATAAGCACGTCGTCATGCTCCCGAGCGTCGGGGGCATCTACGACTGCGTAGTGAGTATGAGTTTCGGTTCTGCCGTCGGCTACCGCCATAACCACGTCAAACCGACTCGGGGGTCGCAGATGCGCAACTGAGATCGCTATAGCTTGCACATCATCCCCAGAGCTACGCTCGCCAAAGTACAGATTTGCCGCGCAGTTCAGTACCTGCTGGTGGTTGCACGCAAGAATGTCCGCCGTATTTGACACATCGATCCAGCCACCGACGTGCTCGGCTTGATAGACGTCGCCATCCAGGAGAACAGCCAACAGCGTTGGCGAAAGCGGCAGGAAGAGAAGCGCACCTGCGCTGGAGATTCCAAAAGATCTGTGCTGCGCATGCCTGTGCTGTTGATGCCAGCGGTTGGCGAGAGCAGCAGGGTCATCTGATGTGAGAAACGGCACCGAGGTAAGGTTGCGAACAACCCGCACCTTTAGATCGTCTACGACGCTCATCGTTTTGGCGTAGTGATGCATCGCCGAGATCACCGCACTTTTGACGGCCTCCTTGAAAGACGGTTGTTCGAAGTCCGCACCTTTGACTGACGTGGCAGCGAAAGCAAACTCCGCGGATCGACGCGCGGCGGCTTCTGTGCGGACATGCTGCAGGTAGGCGAAACGCCTGAGGATTGTGGCATGAAGATCCTTGATGACCGCACGTGGCTTGAGCAACGACGAAACGCAGTCGCCATAGTGTCCCTCGACGGTCTGGATTGCGGTTTCGAGCCTTGGGTCCTGCCCGTAGAAGTAATCCCTGGAACACTGATTCTTCACCGGGGCATCGAAGAATGATTGGTTGCGATCAAGGTTAAACAGGTGAATGGCTTTGCCTTCGGCACACACGCTGAAGGGCGATAGATGTACCCGGGGAACAAAGTGCTGGTTCTTGTTCTCCGCCATGCAATTGAGCGATCCGCCATTCCGGCACTGCCGTGGGGGCGCTCAAACACCCGCGCCAAGCCGTTGCTATCACACAGAGCTTCCAGCGGGAATGTACGTCTCAGGCCCGCCCTTCCTGGCACTCAATCGAAGAGACGTGACGAACGCCGTCGCAGGGTGGCGTTCGTTTCACGAAGCGTCAGACTTGGATGCGGCCGACGCGCTGTCCCGGGAGGACGGCTCCAAAGGAGACGGCGTGCAGGGCTGGCTTGTCCCCAACACGGGAGCGCAGCGAAGGAGCGGGCAGGAACGGGACAAGACGGCCGCGCCGGCTAGACCCGAGTAACCTTCCGATACCATGCCAAGGCGTCCGAAGGCCGGCGAAAAAGAATAGCGGTCGATCCTCGCTCAGGGCGAACCAGTAGTTCCGCTGAACATGAAGTCGGCGCGCGAGAAAGTGCCATCCGTGCGGTTTTATCGAACACGGGGATATGCTGCGCGATCTCCCGTTCCTTGACCAACCAGGCGAGGTTCGCTGCCGATCCGTAGGCGCTGTCGGCGGCCAGATGCGTCGGCTTCTGGGCCGCAAGCGGACTATTTGTTTTCGGGTTGGCCGGTCTAGAAACGGACTAACACGTCCAGCATAGCGCGGACCGCTTGGCGCCAACAGCCGTCCTGAGAACTGTCCGGTTGACTCCCCGCGGTTCGCAAGCGAATTTTCATCCAGGAGGTCGACAGATCTAACGGCGCGGGTCAACGGCGAAGGCGACCTGAATAAGAGCGTGCCTGCCAACACGATCCCCACGGAGCAATCACCGATCCCTAACTAGGGACGTCGCAAACCCTCCAGCCCTCTGGCTACCCAATTCGCGCTCTGTGTATGCGGTGAACTGTAGCAATCTCTGCCAAAAGAGTTCTTCAACCCGAGTCGAGGCAAATTCTTTGGACAGTTCTCCGATGCGTCTTGCAGTGTAGCGGATGTGGCTACACTCGTCGCCACTTAACTTGCATAGCGTTCGACCCAGCATGTCTAGGTTACGGTGCGGGCAATATGCCTCGAGCACGGGCTCCAACAACTTCTGGTGAATGCGGGTCCTCACCTCACCGAGGTTCACCTGAATCAAATAGTCGAGCACCCTCCAGGTTTCGAGGCTAGCGGCCTCGACCTGGCTGTGCTGCATGGGGGGAAACTGGGTCTCAACGGCCCCGCGCACATTATCTGGCAATGCGTCTGGAAATACCAGATCGGCGAGACGAAGGTACATTCGGCAATGACCTGCCTCATCCTCGACATGCTGGCTCAGATCGTCAACAAGCCCGGCACTTGTGCAAGCGTTGGCAATCTTCGCTAAGTCGCGGGAACCCTCGCCCTCTTTGATCGCATTCGAGACAAGCGACTGCAGCACCCATACCGGGTTCTCAATATGCGACCTAAAACTGTTGCCGTAGTCGGCGAGGAAGTATGGCGGCACGTGACGTGCAACAGCGTCGCCAAACAGCCGAAGGTAGTCGCGCGTTGCTATGTCGCCTTGTTCGTCAAGGGCAGTTTCAACAAAACGCGCGACGTAGTCCATTGTCATTTTTCAACTTCGAGCGGGCCATTGCAAGCGATAAAAGGGGCCATGCCGTCCTTGAAGGGTGAACTGCTGATACCGATTATCCCTGCGTTGATGGCAATGTTGTCGACCTTCAGGGTTGTCCCATCGACATAACCGGAAATGCGTATGCCTTTACCTCCAGCGAGGGACCTGAGGGCCTTAGCTTGATCTTCACTCAGTTCGAAGGAAAGCGGTGCTTCAGACATAGTCGAAAACTCCTTTGCCATAGAATTCACTGAACGCCGTTATAATTGCAAATCTTGCGATGGGAGACAATTGCAAAAGGACACGCTTCAAAGCAGAAGCGCCGCCAAACTCTTCAAGGTCAGCCAAGAATGTCCTAGTATCCGCCACAACGATTGCAGGACGCTCCCAACGCTCTTGCCCAACGCTGTAAATGATCTCTGCCAAGTGGTTATCGAACCACCAACGCGACACCGAAATGCTAACTGAGAGGGATTGGACGTAATGCCAGTAACTGGGAGGGATATGCAGGAGGTCGCATGGACCGACGATTGCATGACGTAACGACGGCACGCGTTGCCAGACATTGGGGTCCGTCGGCGAGGCATCGCAATGGTGCCCTCGCACTGTGGCGCCGTCCGTGAGCGCGAAGGTATCCCGTGGGTGGCAGACTGCAACATATTTCCACCCAAACAACTGAATGAAGTAATTATGGTTCGTGACGTAGTCGTTGTGGTTATCTTGATGAAAGGTTTGCACCGTTCCTGGCGGACCGATCCATATGTTGTCGAAGTATGCCGGCTCGCGTGATCGAGGTGAAACAGGCAATCGACGCGCGATGTCGACGAAGGACGCGTCACTCTGCCTGAGATAAAATTCAGTTGTGTCGAGACCAGCGAGATAATCGCCCAATCTCTGTTGCGCCCGGAGGTTCCGCCATCGTTCCTTATGCTCGAGCGTGACCAAGCGCGTCCCATGCCGTGCCGCGATACGCTGGGGTGTGAGGAGGGCAGCAAGTTCATCCAGAGCGGAAACGTCTCGCGACACCCAGGGAGTTTCCATCAGCTCTGCTGCGCACTTCATTCCGATGATGGGGATGCAACCTATTTCCCGAAATCTCACATCGGGACAAACGTATGACAAGTCTGGAGGAGCCGTCTGCAACATCCTCAGCCTCCAAGGGCAGCAACATATCCGCTTGGCAACTGGTCAGCATCGAACGCGGTCCAAGGGATATGATAGTGCACTCGGCTAAGATCCGACTGCCCATTTGCTTGCCATCGTTCCCGATGGGCTGCCAAGGTGCCGGCAAATTCGAGGCCCAGATCACCGAACACGACTATGTCGCGGCCGTGATAAAGCGCGCCCGAGCGGCGCTCGCTATCGATGAGACCGAAAGAGTAGTGTGTGAGGTCGAATGTACGCTCGACGCCTAGGTTCACAGCGCGGAAATTCGGTTCAGCGCCAAAAAGGTAGCTCCGGAATGCCAAAGAATCCAAAACAGGGTGACCAAAGCCTCGGCCCTTTTCAATATGCAAGAAGGACTTCGGTCGCGGATCAATAAGCTTTTCAAGCGGGATGTACCATGTGTCCTCATCTGCAATGGAACCGGTTGTAGGGACGGACACGGACATCCTAGCGCCGACCGTGAGTAGTCCTTTCTCGGTTGCTAGGAAGATCGTAAAGCAGTCCCCGCCACCCGGAATCGCTACAGGCATAGCGAGCATGCCTCCCGGCACCCGCAACGCCTCGCGAAGCAGTCGCGGGATGCCACGAAACGCAGAAGTGGCTATTATGACGTCGAAGAGACCCAGCTCGGGTAGTCGATCGACCCAATCACCTAATTGCACGCGCACACCAGAAGTGCCGATGAGGGCGCGCTGTGATTGATCGAAGAGGTCGGGAATAATCTCGCAACCAAATATCAGTGGGACGTCTCCTTCCCTGCCGGCTAGCAAGGAGAGTACTGACACCAGATAACCAGTTCCTGTTCCAATTTCGTATATGCGCTTCCCCCTCAGATCGCCGAGTTCTCTGATTATCCACCTAAGAAACGTTCGATCCGATATTGCTGAGAGAGTTGTCCCATCTGCGTCTGAGAACGTTCGAATAGGACCATCAAAACGCTCATGCCCCCTCGGGGCAAATCGCGCTATGTCCACCCCCGCGAAAGCGGCGTTGATGTCAGTATCGCCCATGGCACTAGGTTTAGCTAATTGATCTTACCTTAAGCTAATAGAGAGCGTCAGTTCGCACCGCGATGCAAGCACTTTTGCCAATACTAGTCTCCAGCTATCCATTTCAGTTGAACCCACATTCCATGCCTGTTCATGGCGCGACCGCGACGGCGCGCGTTGTCAACCGAAATGTCTGCTTCCGGGCAGAGGTAAAGTTCGCCTCTATGGCCGACACGAGGCGCAAAAGCTGCCAGGCGGCGTTGGGCCGTTGCAGGTTGGCAGTTTTAAGGCACAAATAGTCGGAAACGAACGTTGAGGCACCCCGCTAGGCATAGTCGTGACCTGACCCAAAGCTACCGTTTCGGCCAACACGGAAAAGCCCTCCAAAAGGGCCTCGCACTCAGTTCGCCATAGGCCGATTGCAGTGCGACGAATAGATCGCTTGCTGCGCTCAAACCCGGCTACAGCGAGAAATTCGCTACTGGTGCGGCATCGTGATGCCGGCCGCGGTCGGCGGCAGCGTGGTCGGTGCCTGCCAATTAACGTCGACTTTGCCCGACGCGGTCAGCCCTTGCGGGAGAAAGGCGGCCTGATCGAGCCTAACGACAAGGACGTAGTCACGGCGCTGTCCTGTCGGTGTGATCTGGATCGACCCCTTCTGTCCCAGCGTTGTAGGGATCTTGCCCTTGGTCAGTTCCAACTTGAACCACAGGGGGACCGTACCTGAAAACACCGGCGTGACGACATGGGCGAGCATGTAGATCGGCTGCGTGAGCCGCACATGGTAGGTTGTGCTGTCGCCATTGGGCGTATCAAGCGATGTCGACCCCGTCGCCGACTTCGCGCCCAAGGTAACCAGCGCGCCGCCGATTGGAATGGTGCCGCTTATCTTGCAGAACTCTACTTTGCCGCCGACCACTAAGCCGGCAAGGCCAAGTGTATTTTGAATGCGAAAAGCGAGGCCGTCATTCTCATTCCAGCTGTGATCGATATGATCGACGTGGAGCGCGCCGTAGAAAGCTTCGTTGAATGCCGGCACAACCTCGAAACCAATGCGACCTGGAAGCGGCCAAGGGCAATCGGTCCAAGTTCGAGCGATATAGCCCGAGTAGCCGTACGATTGATCGTCATCGTGCGATCGTTAAATCCAAGATTGTTGAATGCCTCGATCGTGTCTTCGATTGGCCTTCCGTGACGTCGAACTGGACATCCTGGCCTGCGCGCCCGCGGTACGGTGCCGCCATTCTTGAAGTGACCAGTGTAGCGCTCGCGGGGAAATAGGAAGCCATCGCTGCCGATTTAGTATTTCTGAAGGTCGGATTATAGTCTTTGCAGGCCATCTCGCTCAGAATAATTCGCGGCGGAGGGCACGTAGCAAAGATGGGTTCGCAAGCTCGATCAACGGCATCTTCTCTGTCGAAACGCCAACAGTGACGCGCAGTAGAACCGCGAAGGCGTGACGAACGAGATCGAGAGAGTGATCGTCGGCCCAATAGTCGCTGGACGGTCTCTTGCGCGTTCTCGCCCAAGTTGGTGGCACGCCATGAGCGATGTCATTCCTGATCGCAAATGCAAGACTGGCCGCATTGGACCATGTCTGAAGAAGGGTGCGCTCGTCTCCCGCTGGCAGCGGTTGACGCGAATGTTTCAAGCATCCGGATCAAATCAGAGATCATCTTCGCGTCGGTCTCGGGTCGAATGCCCTTTGGATTGACGCCCTTGAGCTTCCACAACGCCGCTCCAGGTGATGTTCGATGCTGGCGGCGAAGATGATGATCGGCGCAATGCGCTGGCCAACCAGCGGCTTCAACCCAAGCCGCTCTTCGAGGGTATCGGCCCTTCCATAGGTCATTCGCGATCTCGCGACACCTTGCCCGGACGGGGCGGACCATACATTTTTGCGGCAGCATCCTTCAAGATCCATTGTCGAGCATCCGCTCCGCCGGCAGCTTCTTGAGCCGCGCGTTCTCGTCCTCCAGCGCCGTCAGGGGACGGGCGTCGGACAATTCCATCCCGCCAAACTTCGCCTTGAACTTATAGAAGGTCGCTGCCGAAATGCCGTGCTTGCGGCAAAAGTCCGCCGTATTCGCACCGAGAATGTCTCGGGGCTTGAAGATCGATCAATCGAACCAACGTTGTGGATAGGTGGCAGAGCGGTCGATTGCGCATCCCTGATAAGGAGGTGGACCTTCATCGGTCTCGTGGGTTCGAACCCCGCCCTGAATTAGAAAAGCCCGCTCCTGGATTCAGTCGAGCGGGCCCTTAAAGGCTATTTTGTTTTCGGCTATGGTCCGCGGGTCACTTCGATGTCGACCGTCCGGATGGGCCCATTTCCCTTGCGTTTTGGCCCTTCGACATTCTGCTGTTTGAAGACATTGGAAACATCATTTCCGTTTGACCCTCAACCCGCTTGCGGCCAAGCTTTTGTGGCGAAACAGCCGGCTGTCTTCCTACTTCCGGAAGATCTATCATCCCCCAGGCGTTCGACGGGCGTCTTCTAAATCTGGACTTTAGGAACTTGCTTTGAGCGCGGGCCGACCTCACCCTCGGATGCAGCCTCTCTCAGCATCGGTGCCGTTGGTGGATCAAGGCAAACCAAAACGCCAATCTCTGCGCTCTCCAGTTTGTGGATGGCGTCGACGCCAACGTGCAGTCCACCTTTTCGGACACAACCAGTTCGCCGGAAACCAAACTCCTTGGCGCTCTTCTGAATGAGGCCAAAACTGCTTCATGTCTGTCAAACCGGCGCTATTTCTTTTTTTTCACCCTTTGCGTAAGAGCGGATCCCGCGACCGATTTGACTGCCTTTGAGGAGCTGTTAGAACGAAGCAACTTGGATGCCGTCGAAGCAACTTTCTTGCTCGTAGTCTCATTGGGTTTCTTCGCCATTGGTTTTCCCGCGCGGTTGAGTCGGAGTAATACGCATTGTGATGCGTCTGCAATCAACTGCCGGAGAGCACTGTCCCCAACTTTCATTTTCCAACACTCGGTCCGGTTCCGCAAACAACCAAGCGGAGCAGGAACTATGCTCGCCTTCATTGCCTTTCACCTTTTGTCGGTCGGCATCGGCTGTTCTGCCGTCCTCCGTGATCAGCCACGCTAAGGCACGCAGGAATTCGAAATATGCGAGCACATCTTCGATGAAGATGTTGGCGATGCAACGTTTCTCATCACAGTATTTGACAAGGTAGCCGTTGCGACCGCCGAGCCTGCTGCCGTTTAACCAAAGACCAAGTCTCGCTGTCCATGTCGGCAATCTCTCATGATTGGTGAGATCGGCGACGGCGTAACTGCGAAGCCGGCGGCGCTTCGCGTCCTCGGCTGTGAGCGTGATCTCGCGGCGCTTCGCCTCCGCCGCGATCTAGCCGCGCCGGCCGATTAACGCGTCAATTGGCGCAAGGTCATTGTCAGCGCGCAGCTTGAGATATTCGAGCATCGAGAAGCCTGCAGCAAGGATCGCCTGTCGGACCTTATGCAGCGCCTGCTCGATGGATCCCATTGGTGGTGCGGTCCTGACATAATCCGCAGTGAAATGCCCTTGAGTCTTCACGTCAGTAGGCGAGGATACGTGGTCGCAATTGAGGGCTGTACGAAACCTCGAAAAGTTGCGCGATTGTTGGCCAGTAAGGCAATCCATCCCGGTCACGCAAATGGTCAAACGGCAGCAGTCTTCCGAGGTCGATAAATTCAAGGGCATCGAAATTGGGCAGCCGGATCCACTTCTGGTTCTACCACACATCGCGTCGCGTCGAGTAGTGCGAACTGTTCGCCGGTCGCAGCTGCGAGAAATCGTTCCCCTGTCTGATACGACCGTCTATGAGATGGAACAGCGTGGCGAGTTCCCACGACGCTTCAATCTCACCGCCCGCTGTGTTGTTTGGGACTTGGCAGAAGTCGAAGCGTGGATCGAGGAGCGGCGGAATGCGTCATCTGTCGGAAAAATCAAGACCAAGCCTGCGCCTGACGTAAGACTACGAAAGGCAAGACCCGTCAAATCGGATCAAGGATAACCGCTGCCTCTGCAGGCGGCTGGAGTGTGGGCGTGTGCTTTTTGCCTGCCGCCCACGCATCGACCATGTCCGCCCATTCCTGCAGCATATGACGACGCTGCGGCTCATATTCAGCTCTGTTGTAGACACCTCGAGAGGACCGCCTGTCGTCGTGGGCAAGGCATTTCTCAATCCAGTCGCGATTAAATCCGATCTCGTTCAGGAGTGTTGAGCCGGTGCGCCGAAGGTCGTGCACTGTGAAAGGCGCGAGCGGAAAGTCTTGCTGCTTTGCCCGCTCGACAATCGCCGCGGTTACCCGATTGAACGTCGCGCGCGACATGGGCTCATCGGCATCGTAGCGGGACGGCAGCACATATCGGGAGTTCGCCGCACAAGTCTTGAGCGCGATCATGATATCGAGGGATTGCTGTGACAGGTAGACGTTATGCGGCTTCTTCCGCTTCATTCGCTCTTTTGGGATGCTCCAGACGGCGTTCTCGAAATCGACCTCGTCCCAAGTCGCCTCGAGTAGTTCACTCTTTCGGACCATCGTGAGCAGGATGAACTTTAGGCCGACCCGAATCGTCGGCAGCGTCGGCACGTTTTCCAACTCTTTCAGCATTATCCGGATTTCTGCAGGCGACAGAGCGCGGTCTTTCGCCTCGAACGTGGCAATTGAGGCTGGTCCCACCTCGTCCGCAGGGTTGGCGATCTTCTCGCCGTGCAGAATGGCGTAGCTATAGATCTGCTTCACGACATCGCGGATATGGACGGCGGTTGCCGGCGCACCACGATCCCTCACCTTTGCGCAGAGCGCCCGCAAGTCGTCAGGTGTTATTTCGGTTAGGAGTCTTTTTTCCCAAATCGGCAAAATGTCGCGATCGAAAATAGCCTTGCGCATCGAGCGGGTGCTATCCGCCATCTTCGCTTCCTTTAACCAGCGCTTGCCTTGATCCCCGAAGCTCGCCGTGCCTGACAGGCGACGCTTCTCGCGCTGCTTTTCTTGCGCCGGCGACTTTCCGGCTGCCACCATTTTTCGCGCGGCAAGGCAGCGGTCGCGTGCCTCTGCCAGCGTGAGACCTCCGTTCCCATATCGGCCCAGCGTCACAGTCTCTCTCCGACCATTGGTCCGGTAGTCGTACCGAAACGCAATCTGCCCAGTCGGAGACACCGCAGCGTACATACCGTCACGGTCGGCAACTTTGTACATTTTGTCTTTCGGTTTCAGCCGCTTAAGGGCAATATCTGTTAACATAATGACAGAGGATCGGATCACAACTTGGGTTTCTCGGCCGCCAATTTTACCGTCATTGATTTTACCGTCAACTGTTAGGAACAATCATTGTATTTCAATGCTTTGATGGGCAAGAAGTGAGTGCGCTTGCAATCGGCGGGACGACGGTATTGCATGGCAGGAAAGAGAACGCTGAAACGCATGCCGTCAAATTTACCGCCAAATGATTCCGCTTCCAGGCGATAGATGGCGATAGATGCAGTAAGGAAAACACACTTATTTCAGAGGCTTATACAACTCTGATCGATACTTACCGAAAGCTAGCTAATGATGCACCTTTATTCCCACTCGATGGTGCCCGGGGGCTTCGACGTAACGTCGTAAACGACGCGATTGATGCCTTTCACCTCGTTGATGATCCGGGTGGCGGCGGCGCCCAGGAAGTTCATGTCGTAGTGGTAGAAATCGGCCGTCATGCCGTCGACCGAGGTCACAGCGCGCAGCGCGCAGACGAATTCGTAGGTGCGGCCGTCGCCCATCACGCCGACGGTCTGCACCGGCAAGAGCACGGCGAAGGCCTGCCAGATGGCATCGTAGAGGCCGGCCTTGCGGATCTCGTCGAGGTAGATGGCGTCGGCCTCGCGCAGGATCTCGAGCTTCTCGCGGGTGATGCCGCCCGGGCAGCGTATGGCGAGGCCAGGACCCGGGAACGGATGGCGGCCGATGAAGCTTTCGGGCAGGCCGAGCTCTCGGCCCAGCGCCCTCACCTCGTCCTTGAACAACTCGCGCAGCGGCTCGACCAGCTTCATGTTCATGCGTTCGGGCAGGCCGCCGACATTGTGATGCGACTTGATCGTCACCGACGGGCCGCCGGAGAAGGAGACGCTTTCGATGACGTCGGGATAGAGCGTGCCCTGCGCCAGGAAGTCGGCGCCGCCAAGTTTCTTGGCCTCTTCCTCGAACACCTCTATGAACAGGCGGCCGATGGTCTTGCGCTTCTTTTCCGGATCGCTCTCGCCTTCCAGCGCCGAAATGAAGCGGTCGGAAGCGTCGACCAGGATCAGCGGCAGGTTGTAATGCTGGCGGAACATCTCCACCACGCTTTTCGCCTCGTCCTTCCGCAGCAGGCCGTGGTCGACGAGGATGCAGGTCAACTGATGGCCGACCGCCTCGTGGATCAGGAGCGCAGCGACCGAGGAATCGACGCCGCCTGATAGCGCGCAGATCACCTTGCCCTTGCCGACCTGCTTGCGGATCGCCTCGACCGCCTGCTCGCGATAGGCAGCCATGGTCCAGCCCGTGCTGAGGCCGGCGATATGGTGGACGAAGTTGCTCAGCAGCTTCGCGCCGTCCGGGGTATGGACGACCTCGGGATGGAACTGCACCGCGTAAAACTTCCGTGCCTCGTCGGCAATCGCTGCGAAGGGCGCGCCGGTGGAGGTGCCGACGATCTTGAATCCTTCCGGAATGGCGGTGACGCGATCGCCGTGGCTCATCCAGACCTGATGACGCGTGCCCCTGGCCCAGACACCCTCGAACAGCGCGCAGTCGTCCTCGATCTCCAGGAAGGCCCGGCCGAACTCGCGGTGATGGCCGGCCTCGACCTTGCCGCCGAGCTGAGCGCACATCGTCTGCTCGCCATAGCAGATGCCGAGCACCGGAATGCCGGACGAAAAGACCTCGTCGGGCGCGCGGGGCGAGCCGATGTCGACGGTCGAGTGCGGGCTGCCCGATAGAATGACGGCCTTCGGCCGGATGCGGCGGAAGCCCTCCGCGGCTGACTGGAACGGAACGATCTCGCAGTAGACCCCGGCCTCGCGCACGCGCCGCGCGATCAGCTGCGTGACCTGGCTGCCGAAGTCGATGATGAGAACGGTGTCGGGATGTGTCGTCATGGCGAGCCTTTAAAGAAAGAACCGATTCGGCGCAATGGTGCGCGTTGCGGCGTTCGGTCCTTGCCAAAACGCCTAAAGCGCGTCGCGTCGAACGGGCCCAGGCGACGAGCTTCAAGTTTCATCTGATGCATGTCGTTCTCCCAAAACCGCTGCGCACTTTTGGGCGACATGCATTAAGTAAGGCCGATCGCGCCGGACGCAATCGCCTGCTCTAGCAGACCTATCGCCGCCGCCAGCTTCTCGTCGATGACGTGCAGATACTCGGTCCAGTCGCCGACATGCCTGAGATCGACCGCGCCGTCGGAAATACCGCGCAGGCCGATCAGCGGCACGCCGAACAGCTGGCAGGCGCGCAGGCAGGCGAAGGTCTCCATGTCGACCATGTCGGCGTCGATCGCGTCATAGGCGGCCCCGGTGACGATGGCGCCTCCGGTCGACAGCGTCGCGGTCCTGATGCCGGGAATGACGAAGGGCAGCGGCACCGTCACGGGCAGGTCGAGGAACGGCGTCGCGCCCTTCGCGAAGCCGAGCGGCGAAGCGTCGATGTCGCGGTAACTCACCGACACGGCCTGGTAGATTTCGGTCTGTTCGAGCGTTCGGCTTCCCGCGGAGCCTAGCGACACGACGAGATCCGGCAGCGCATTCTCGGCCTTCAACGTGGCGAGCTCGGCGCCGAGGCGCACGGCGGCCTCGACCGGGCCGACGCCGGTCATCAGCGGCGTGAACCGCTTTTTGAGATGCGGACCGTATTCGGCCTCGGCCGCCATGACGAAGAGGACGGATTTTTCCCCTAACCGCGCAACGCTGGCCATGGATCACCCCTCGATGCCGTCGCGGCCAACCACCGTCATCATTGTGCCGGTCATGGTGGCGATCAGCTTGGCCTCGCCATCGGCGGCGAAAGCATAGGCCTGGCCGTCGGCAACAATGATGGTGCGGCCTGGCTTGGTCACCGAGCCGCGGAACAGGAAGCGCTCGCCCTTCCCCGGTGCGAGCAGGTTGACCTTGAATTCGATGGTCAGCACGCTGGAATTCTGCGGCATCAACGAGAAGGCGGCATAGCCGCAGGCCGAGTCCAGCGCGGTCGAGATGACGCCGGCATGCAAGAAGCCGTGCTGCTGGGTGAGCGAAGGGGCATAGGGCATCTCGATCTCGATGATGCCGGGCGTGACCAGCGTCAGCTCCGCACCGATGGTGGCCATGGCCTTCTGGCGGGCAAAGGAAGTCCTGACGCGATCCTCATAATCGGGAGCGGGTACGATTTTGGCTGCCATGGCCTTCGCCTCATTTTTGCTGGCGAAGCTTATTGCAGAGGCAGGCAGGACAGGCAATCGCTTATGTTGCAGCGCAGCAAATGCCGGCCGCCCTCATGCGGCCCTGCGCAGGGCGTGGAAATAGAACCCGTCAGTGCCACTGAGCGCCGGCGACAGTGAGATGCCACCGGCTTCGCCAATACGCGCAGCGCCCTCGTGGCCGGGGAAACGGCCGTCCCAGAGCTGGCGGTGGTCGACCGGCGCAAAATCGCCGTGGCGCTCGCGGAAGGCGGCGACCTGCTCGCCGTTTTCGGCATCGAACACCGAGCAGGTGATGTAGACGAGCAGCCCGCCGGGCTTCACGAAAGCCTGCGCCATGTCGAGGATCGCCTGCTGCTCACCTTTGCGGGCATCGAGCTGTCTGTCCGTCAGCCGCCACTTGGCGTCCGGGCGCCGCCGCCAGGTGCCGCTGCCGGTGCAGGGCGCATCGATCAGCACGAGGTCCATGTGACCGGTGAGCGGCGCGAGTTCCGCAGGCTTGCTGACGACCTGGATGTTGCGGCTGTGCGCGCGGCGGATGCGCTCGAAGATCGGCGCCAGCCGGACCTTTTCCGCATCATGGGCGAAGACCTGGCCGCGATTGTCCATCTCTGCCGAAAGCGCCAGGGTCTTGCCCCCGGCGCCCGCGCAATAGTCGAGCACCTGCATGCCTGGCTCGGCGCCGGCGAGCGCTGCTGCAAGCTGCGAGCCCTCGTCCTGCACCTCGAACCAGCCTTTCTGGAAGGCGGGCTCGGCCTGGACGTTCGGATGCCTGCCGTCGCCATTGATCGGCGGGATGCGAATGCCGTGCGGCGCGATTGCGGCAGCTGCTGCACCGGTGCCCTGGAGTTCCGTCAGCACCTTACCACGGTCTGCCTGCAGCGCATTGACCCTGAGATCCAGCGGCGGGCGCATCGCGAGAGCCGCGCCCTCTTCGACCCAGGCATCGCCAAAGGCGTGTTCGAGGAGCGGCTCGCACCAGTCCGGAACATCGGCCCGCACGGCATCTGGCGCATCGGCGAGCCTGCCGGAGGCTGCCGCTTTCAGTTCGGCGGCGCTGAGCAGCGGCGGCGCGAATTTGTCGCCGTCGAGAGCGTCATTCAGCGACCGCGCCGTCTGGCCCCATTCCAGCAGCAACGCGCCGAAGCCGATGGCGCGCGGCGTCTCCTCGCCGAAGAGCCAGCCGGCCGAGCGCTTGCGGCGCAGCGCGTCGTAGACGATGTTGCCGATCGCCGCGCGGTCGCCGCCACCGGCAAAGCGGTGCGACAAGCCCCAGTCGCGCAAGGCGTCGGCCACCGGCCGATGCCGCCGGCCGATGTCTTCAAGCACTTCGATGGCTGCCGCCAGCCTTCCGCCCAGTCTCATTCCTGCTTCCGTCTATCGTTGCTTTCCGCCCTGCTCTTAGAGCCTTTCCGGCTCCGATTGAAACAATTCTCTTGCGGTGAAGCCAAAACGACCTGCCCATGCCATCGTCCATGAACAGACGGAAGGTTCTTTCGCGGCAGTCGGCGGTCAGCGGACAACAAGAAAAACGCATCGCACATGAAACTTCTCTAATGTCTTGACTGGCGGATGCAAAGCAAGACCGCTGGCTTAACACTCAGCTTTCCAAGTTTTGCCGGCAGGAATACTCTTTCGTCTGTGATTCGCGACGCGGAAAACGCGGTCTGGCGGATCCCTATGAGGAGAGGGCAATGAAGACTTATCTGGCAGAAGTTCTAGGCACGTTTCTGTTGGTGTTCATAGGCACGGCCTCCGTGGTCACGGGCGGCTTCGGCGGCGCGCTGCCGCTCGGACAGGAAGGGATCGGCCTGGCGTTCGGCATCGGCCTGATCGCCGCGGCCTATGCGATCGGCCCGATCTCGGGCGCGCATCTCAATCCGGCGGTGACGCTCGGCGTGTTCCTTGCGGGGCGGATGCCGGCGAGGGAAGTCGTGCCTTACTGGATCGCGCAGATCATCGGCGCCATCATCGCTTCGCTGGCGCTGTGGATCATCGTCACCGGTCAGGCCGGCGGCCACACCGGGGGCTTCGGCGCAAATGGCTGGGACGAGGCGAAATGGGGCATCAGCTCGGCCTTCCTGTGGGAGCTGATCGGCACCTTCACCTTCGTCACCGTCATTCTCGGCGTCACCAACGCCAAGCACACGACGGCCTTTGCCGGCCTGGTGATAGGCCTGACGCTGGCAGGGCTCCACTTTGCCATTATCCCGGTGACGGGCACTTCGGTCAATCCGGCGCGCTCGATCGGCCCGGCGCTGTTTTCGGGCGGGGCGGCGCTCGGCCAGCTCTGGCTGTTCATCGTCGCGCCACTGATCGGCGGGGCGATCGCCGGCATCGTCGCCAAGACTGGCATCTTCGAAAAAGACTGATACCTAATGCAAAAGGCGCGGGCATGAACCCGCGCCTTCTGGGGAGGATGAGTGCTAAAGCGCATCGCGATCTTTCAGTTTCGCTCCGTGCGCTTTAGTTGCCTTTGTGCCGAAAAGCGGCTCCCACTCTCGGGAGACATGCTTTACTTCGCGACCAGTTCGAACCGGTCGAGATTCATCACCTTCGTCCACGCCTTCACGAAGTCCTTGACGAACTTCTGCTTGGCATCCGCCGAGCCGTAAACCTCGGCCAGCGCACGCAATTGCGAGTGCGAGCCGAAGATCAGGTCGGCGCGGGTGCCGGTCCACTTGACTTGCTTGGTCTTGCGGTCGCGCGCCTCATAGACCTCATCCGCGTCTGGCCCAGAGCCGGCCGCCGGATCCCAGATGGTCGCCATGCTGAGCAGGTTGATGAAGAAGTCGTTGGTCAGTGTGCCCGGCCTGTCGGTGAACACGCCGTGCTTTGAGCCGCCATGATTGGCGCCGAGCACGCGCAGGCCGCCGACCAGCACCGTCATTTCCGGCGCCGTCAGCGTGAGGAGCTGCGCGCGGTCGACCAGCATCGCTTCGACCGACATGGGCAGCCTGCCGCGGACGTAGTTGCGGAAGCCGTCGGCCCTCGGCTCGAGTGCCGCGAAGGATTCGACATCGGTCTGCTCCTGCGAAGCGTCCATGCGGCCTGGCGTAAAGGGCACGTTCACCTCATTGCCGCCGTCCTTCGCGGCCTTCTCGATCGCGGCGGCGCCGCCGAGCACGATCAGGTCGGCGAGCGAGACCTTCTTCTCGCCCGCCTGCGCCGTGTTGAACTCCTGCTGGATGGCTTCGAGCTTTGCCAGCACCTTCGAAAGCTGGGCGGGCTGGTTGACTTCCCAGTCCTTCTGCGGGCTGAGTCGGATGCGGCCGCCATTGGCGCCGCCCCGCTTGTCCGAGCCGCGGAAGGTCGAGGCCGAGGCCCAGGCAGTTGAGACCAGTTCAGGAACCGTGAGGCCGGAGGCCAGGATCTTCGCCCTCAGCGCGGCGATATCCTCTTCGCTGACCAGTTCGTGGTCGATCGCCGGAATCGGATCCTGCCAGATCAGCTCTTCCTTCGGCACGAGCGGGCCGAGATAACGAACCACCGGGCCCATGTCGCGATGGGTGAGCTTGAACCAGGCGCGGGCGAAAGCGTCGGCGAACTGGTCCGGGTACTGGTGGAAGCGACGCGAGATCTTCTCATAGGCCGGATCGAAGCGCAGCGCGAGATCGGTGGTGAGCATGGCCGGAGCATGACGCCTGGAGGGATTGTGCGCGTCCGGAACCGTGCCGGCGCCGGCGCCGCCCTTCGGCGTCCACTGATTGGCACCGGCCGGGCTCTTCGTCAGCTCCCATTCGAAGTTGAACAGGTTGTCGAAGAAATTGTTGCTCCATCTGGTCGGCGTCGTGGTCCAGGTGACTTCCAGGCCCGAGGTGATGGCGTCGCCGGCAATGCCGGTGGCATGTTTGCTCGACCAGCCGAGGCCCTGCGCTTCGATGCCGGCACCTTCCGGCTCCACGCCCACCAGCGAGGCATCGCCGGCGCCATGGGTCTTGCCGAAGGTGTGGCCGCCGGCGATCAGCGCCACGGTCTCTTCGTCGTTCATGGCCATACGGCGGAAGGTCTCGCGGATGTCGCGGGCCGCGGCGACCGGATCCGGCTTGCCGTTCGGGCCTTCCGGGTTGACGTAGATCAGGCCCATCTGAACGGCGCCGAGATGGCCCTGCAGTTCACGGTCGCCGGAATAGCGCTGGTCGTCCAGCCACTTCGTTTCGGAGCCCCAATCCACGTCCTGCTCCGGCTCCCACACGTCGGCGCGGCCGCCGGCGAAGCCGAAGGTCTTGAAGCCCATCGATTCCAGCGCGACGTTGCCGGCAAGGATCATCAGGTCGGCCCAGGAGATCTTGCGGCCGTATTTCTGTTTGACCGGCCACAGCAGCCGGCGTGCCTTGTCGAGATTGGCATTGTCCGGCCAGCTGTTCAGCGGCGCGAACCGCTGCTGGCCGGCACCGGCGCCGCCACGCCCGTCGCCGATGCGATAGGTGCCGGCACTGTGCCAGGCCATGCGGATGAAGAGCGGTCCGTAATGGCCGAAATCGGCCGGCCACCAGTCCTGCGAGTCGGTCATCACATGGTGCAGGTCCTTGATCACGGCATCGAGATCGAGGCTCCGGAATTCGGTGGCGTAGTTGAAATCCTCGCCCATCGGGTCCGAGAGGTTCGACTGCTGATGAAGAACGCCAAGGTCGAGCAGATTCGGCCACCAATCCCGATTGGTCCTGCCGGCGGATCCATGCGCCACGGGGCATTTGCCAGCGCTGTTGTCGTCGGTTTTCGCGTCCATCTTACTCTCCAGGGTTTTGATTTTTCCGAGATTGATTCTGCGCAGATTTCGGGGCCGGCCAGCGGCCGCGCCAATCTGGAATGATTCCAGCCTAGGCCGGCTTGGCGATAAAGACAAATTGCCTTTCCTGTTCGTTTTGATAAGCTTTCCTTATGATCGGCCTCACCGTGCGACAGATGCTTTATTTCGACGCGCTGGCGCAGACGCTGCATTTCGGCCGCGCCGCGAAGCTTGCCGGCGTCAGCCAGCCGGCGCTCTCCGCCCAGATCGCCGAAATGGAAGAGCGGCTGAACTGTCTTCTGTTCGAGCGCGGCGGCAAGGCGGTGCGGATGACGGACGAAGCACTTGTGCTGCAGCCGCGCATCGAGCGCATTCTTGCCGATATACGTGACGTCGAGACAACCGCCCGGCGCGGCCGCCCTGCGATGGAAGGCCGCTTCCGGCTGGGCATCATTCCGACCGTAGCGCCCTATCTCCTGCCGTGGGTCCTGCCGGAACTAAAGAAGCATTTCCCGGGCCTGCAGCTCGAACTGCGCGAGGCGGTGACGGCATCGCTGGTCGAGGACAATGTCTCGGGCAAGCTCGACGCTTTCATCGCCGCGCTGCCGCTCGACCATCCGGGGCTTGTCACGGAAGAGCTCTTCCCGGACCGCTTCTTCCTTGCGGTGCCCGCCGGCGATCCGGCTTTCGCCTCGCCGCCCGTGCCGCCGGAAAGCCCGGCGCTGGAACGGCTGATGCTGCTCGAGGAAGGTCATTGCCTGCGCGAACAGGCTCTGGCCGTCTGCGGCAATGTTCGGCCGGTGGCGATGGCAAGCTATGGCGCCACCAGTCTCACCACGCTCTTGCAGATGGTGGCGCATGGGCTGGGCGTGACGCTGGTTCCGGAAATGGCGGCAAACGCCGCCGGCGTCATGCCGGACCTCAAGATCGTGCCGTTCCAGGAGCCGATGCCGCAGCGCATGATCTGCCTCGCATGGCGGCGCAACAAGGTGCGCCAGGACGAATGCGTGGAACTGGCAAAGATCATACGGGGATTGGATCATGCGGTGCTGGCGAGCTGACCCTGGTTTCTGAGCTTTGCCCAATCCCAGTTCTCAGCCAACGCCCGTATCGGAAGCTTCTGCTGCTTACCGGAGCTAACGCTGCCCGCTTCGAAAATCCGATAGTGCGGGTCCCAACCTCGAGTTCTCTATCCCTCGTTCGATTGCAAGCCTTCACGGCACAAATATGAGAAATACGTAGGTAAAGAACACCACAATATGAACCATTCCGGTCAGGAATGTCGTTCTTTCGGTGCTGAAGCTTACGCTGCAAATGAACAGCGCCAGGGCCAAAAGTACCGCATCAGCCGCCGGAAGCCCAAGGGTCAACCCTCGGCCTGTCAGCAGGCTGGCGGCCGCCACCGCCGGTATCGTCAGACCGATGGTGGCGCAGGCCGAACCCATCGCAACGTTGAGGCCGCGCTGCAGCTCATTGTTGAGCGAGGCGCGAACCGCCGAAATGGCCTCCGGCATCAAAACCAGCCCGGCGATCATCGCTCCCACGATACTGTCGGCCTGGGTCACCTGGTAGGCAACGAGCGTGTCCTCGACACCGGCGGCGACCTGCTCGGCCAGCATGACGATGCCGATCAGCCCGCTCACCAGCAGCAGAACGCCGAGAGAAAGGCTTTCGTGAAGGGCAGTTCGCATCGAAACGTCGTGCGCCTGTTCCTGGACGAAGTCGTCCCGGTGCCGAACGGTCTGGGCGAACACGAAGCTTGCATAGAGCAGCACCGAAAGGACGCTCACAAAACCAAGCTGGCCCGCCGAAAACGTGCCTGGATCCGTCGTCTGGGTGTAGGTCGGCAGGACAAGCGTCATGACAGTCAGCGCGATCAGAACCGCGAGATACGCGCTGGTCCCTTGCCGAACGATTGCCTGCTTGCGATGACGCCAGCCGCCAAGCGTGAGACACGTACCGACGACGCCGGTAGAGATAATCATCACCGTCGAGAAAACGGACTCGCGCGCCAATGTCGGGTTGTTCTCTCCATGCAGCATCATGGAAACGATGATCGACACTTCGATTGCCGTCACGGCAAAGGTCAGCACCAACGTCCCGTACGGCTCCCCCACGCGCCGGGCCACTGCCTCGGCGTGGTCGAGCACCACGAAAATGGTGATGAACATGATCGCACTCGAAAGCGCTCCAACGACAATCCTGATGTTCAGCGAACCTTCGTCCACCGAAAGGCCGCTGGCTCTGACCGCGACAGCCATCACCAGGGCGGCCAATGGCATCGTGTAGGAAGTCACCGACCGCGCGAAACCAGTCATTGAAGCCCCTGCGTTTCCGCGAATTTAGCGGAAAAGCCTGTGGGAAACACCCCAGCCGACATCATTGCGAAGCGGACGGACCGATCACCCGGCGTTCGACTTCTTTGCAGAAAGCCGACCCGCTGCTGCCGAGGATGCGCGAGGAGTTGCGGCGCCGGCTGTTCCAGCGCACCGAAACGTCGAGATGCCGTGGTCTACGCCGTTTCCCTCCCCGACAACGACCATCCACAAAGCACCCGTGCTAGGACTTCACGCGTGCGTGGCGTACTCCCCTTGCCGGTCTGGGTGAGGCGGCTTTAGGACACGATCGAACAGCTTCTGGCATCGACGGTGTCAATCGCCTTGCGAACCGCCGTGCAGAATTTTCCCAAAAGTTCCGGCTCGTTCCCCAGCCGCTGGCGCAGGGAGAAGGGTATCTCCAGCTGCGCTCCTTTGCCGGTCAATCCACGATTGACGATGTTCAAATCGCCGATGCCTGGAAAAATATGGTTGTCCGTTTTCGTGTTAAAGCCGGCTTCCTGGAGGCGTCCAACTATCGCTGTAATTAGCGTGGCATCCTTGCCGCCCATATAGATTGTCGAGGGATCGTCCCGATCCTGGCGACCATGGATAGCAACGACAATCGACTTCACCCGCACCAAGTCGAGCGCGGATTCCTCGTCAAAGTTATTTGACGTTATGTGCAACTCGCGATTGTTGTGCGGCATCAGTCCTTCAAAGCAATACAGATCCAGATCGCTCCCTGCCACCGTCTCGGCAATCAGGGAGGTGCGGGGCTCGATCTTCCCACCGTGCGGGGCGAGGACGATCGCATTGCCGGTTCGAGCGCCACGCCGCACGACGATGCGATAGTCCACGTTTTCGATTTTGGCGGCCTTCAGCGCCGCAAAATTTGGGAACTCGTTGTCCATAATCCCATCCAAACGCGTGGTCGGCAGTTGCGCTTCGAGCGCGTTTTGCAAAGGCTGAATATTTCCGGATCAATCCCGCCTCACGCCGTCTTCTGCGCCACCAGCCCCAGTTCCTCCACCATTGCCTCGCGCATCAGGAATTTCTGCGGCTTGCCGGTCACTGTCATCGGCAGCTCGGTGCGGAAGCGGATGTAGCGCGGCACCTTGTAATGCGCGATCTGGCCGCTGCAGAAGGCCTTGATCTCCTCAGCGGTGGCGATCTGGCCGGGCTTCAGCACGATCCAGGCGCAGATCTCCTCGCCATATTTGTCGTCGGGAATGCCGAAGACCTGCACTTCCTTGATCTTGGGGTGGCGGTAGAGGAATTCCTCGACCTCGCGCGGATAGACGTTCTCGCCACCGCGGATGACCATGTCCTTCACCCGGCCGACAATGTTGCAATAGCCCTCCGCGTCGATCGTCGCGAGGTCGCCGGTGTGCATCCAGCCGTCCGCGTCGATCGCCTCGCGGGTCTTTTCCGCGTCGTCCCAATAGCCCTTCATCACCGAATAGCCGCGTGTGCAGAGCTCGCCCGGCTCGCCGACCGGGACGGTGGCGCCATCGGCGCCGATCGCCTTGACCTCGACATGCGGATGGA
This sequence comes from Mesorhizobium sp. M1A.F.Ca.IN.020.04.1.1, assembly GCF_003997315.1. Classification (NCBI taxonomy): domain Bacteria; kingdom Pseudomonadati; phylum Pseudomonadota; class Alphaproteobacteria; order Hyphomicrobiales; family Phyllobacteriaceae; genus Mesorhizobium; species Mesorhizobium sp. M1A.F.Ca.IN.020.04.1.1. The sequence goes on along the minus strand of NZ_RZSN01000079.1, from coordinate 3,131 downwards.
TGCGGCCGACCGTGGAGACGCGTTTTTCCAGCGGGTCGTCGACGCTGCTCTGGAAAGAAACCGGACTGGTCTCGGTCATGCCATAGGCAATGGTCACTTGCGCCATATGCATCAGCGACACCACCTTCTTCATCACCTCTATCGGGCATGGCGAGCCGGCCATGATGCCGGTGCGCAGGCTGGAGAGGTCGAAGCTAGAGAAATCGGCATGATCGAGCATGGCGACGAACATGGTCGGCACGCCGTAAAGGCCGGTGCAACGTTCCTGCGCGATGGCTCTGAGCGTCGCGCCCGCGTCAAAACCTTCGCCCGGGAAGACCATCGTGGCGCCCTTGGTGACGCAGCCCATCGTGCCCATCGACATGCCGAAGCAATGATAGAGCGGCACAGGGATGCAGAGCCGGTCATCGACGGTGAGCTCGATCGCCGAGGTGACGAAGCTGCCGTTGTTCACGATGTTCGAATGGGTGAGGGTCGCGCCCTTCGGCGCGCCCGTCGTTCCGCTGGTGAACTGAATGTTGATGGCGTCGCCGGGCTTCAGGCTTTCGGAGATGCGATCGAGGCTGTCATGCTCGTCGCGTCCGGCCATTGCCAGCACATCGCCGAAATTGAACATGCCGGGCGAGTTGTCCTCGCCCATGCGGATGACGATCTTCAGCGACGGCAGCTTCTTTGCCTCGAGCTTGCCGGGCTCGGCTTTGGCGATCTCCGGCGCCAGCGTCTCGATCATGCCAAGATAGTCGGAGGTCTTGAAGCTGACCGCCGTGACCAGCGCCTTGCAACCGACCTTGTTGAGCGCATATTCCAGCTCGCTCAGCCGGTAGGCGGGGTTGATGTTGACCAGGATCAGGCCGATGCGCGCGGTGGCGAACTGCGTCACCAGCCATTCCCAGCGGTTGGGCGACCAGATGCCGACGCGATCGCCCTTCTCCATGCCGAGCGCCAGGAAGCCGGCAGCCAGCGCGTCGACCGCATCCGACAGCTCGCTCCAGGTGAAGCGCTTGTCTTGGCCGACGAAGACGGCGGCATCGAGCGTGGCGTATCTGCTCACCGTATCGGAGAACAGTTCCGGAATGGTTTTGTCGAGCAACGGCGTCGAATGGTCGCCCGAGACATGCGCCCTGCCGTCCATCGGAGCAATGAAGGTGCCATGCGTTCCGCGCCCGCGCAGATTGGTGGCGTTCATGAGCTCGTCGAGTTTGATCGCCATCGCCGTCACCTCCCGGGATGAGCCAGCCTATCAGCCTGCCGGGACGGTGGAAACCCGCCGAAGGTATGGGTTAAGCGACCAGCGCAGCCATCTTCGTGGCGATGCCACGCAACTGTGCCTCATCGGCCGCGTCGCGGACCTTCCTGGAAGCAACGAGACAGGCTTGCGACTTCAGGATTATTCCATCGCCCAGCACCTTGAGATGGTTGGCGCGCAGCGTCGAGCCGGTGGTGGTGATGTCGACGATGACGTCGGCAAGGCCGGCCGCCGGTGCGCCTTCGGTGGCGCCGAGGCTTTCGACGATGCGGTAGACCTGGATGCCGTGCTTCAGCGAAAAGAACTGCTGCGTCAGCCGCCAGTATTTGGTAGCGATCCTGAGCCGCCGGCCATGACGCTGGCGGAAATCGGCGGCGACATCGTCGAGATCGGCCATGGTATCGACGTCGAGCCAGATATCCGGCACCGCCACGACGACATCGGCATGACCGAAGCCGAGACGGGCGACGATCTCGGCGCGCGCTTCCCAGCCCGCGAGGTTTTCGCGCAGCAGATCCTCGCCGGTGATGCCGAGATCGACCGCGCCCTGGCCGATCTCGCCGGCGATCTCGGACGCCGAGAGGAAGGCCACCTCGACATTGTCGAGGCCGTCGATACGGGCGCGGTATTTGCGGTCGTCCTCGGGCAGAGTGACCGCCAGTCCGGCCTTGGCCAGGACTTCAAGCGACTGCTCCTTGAGACGGCCCTTGGATGGGATCGCCAGCGTGATCATCGCGTGGGCTCCCGTAATGCTTCGATGCGGTCGAGCCACACCGAGAAGCCGACGCCGGGGATAGGCTTCTTCGCGCCGAGCAGCGTCAGCAGCCGATCGTAACGACCGCCGCCCACCAGCGGACGGTCGCCACCCTGGGCAGCAATCTCGAAGACGAGACCGGTATAGTAATCGAGCGGACGGCCGAAGGCGGCGTCATAGCGGATCTTTTCGACCGGCAGGCCATGCGCCGCGATCGCCTCGGCGCGGGCGGCGAAATTTTCGAGCGCCGCGCCAAGGGACAGGCCGGCAGCGGCGGCGAATTTTTCCAGCGCCTCAGTTGCTCCGCCCAGCGCGACGTCGATCTCGAGAAATCCTTTCAACGCCGAGAACGCCTCGTCGGACAGCCGCACGCTGCGCAGTTGCGCCTTCTCGATCAGCCGCCGCGCGATGTCGGCCGGGGCGCGGCCCGAGGAGGCCGACAGCCCGGCCTCTTCCATGCCGGCGGCGATACAAGCGGCGAGGCCGTCGGTATCGCTGTCGAGCACCAGCAAGGCCACCGGACCCGACAGCTGGCTGTTGCGCGGCGGATTGGCGAGGTCGGCAAGGGCCGCTTCCAGCATCGACGCCGAGCCGAAGGCGCGGGCGAGGCGCATGCGCCAGCCACGCGGCAGGCCGAGCGCGGCCAGCACCGCCTCGAACAAGGTCTGGTCGCCGAGCGTGATGGCGAGCGGCACGCTGGGCAGCACCAGCGAGAGCAGCGCGTGCGCGTCGGCCAGCGAGCGCGCATCGGCGGCGGCGGTATCGCGATCGCCGAGATCTTCTATGCCGGCCTGGAAAAACTCGTTGCCGCCCTCGCGGCGCTGTCGGAACACCTCGCCGAGATAGGAATAGCGCCGAGGCGTGCCGGCCTGGCTGGCGATGTGGTCGAGGCAAACCGGAATGGTGAATTCCGGTCTGAGGCACAGCGTCTTGCCGGTCTCGCTTTCGGTCAGAAAAATGCGGCGGCGCAGATCCTCGCCCGCCATGTCGAGGAACGGGTCGGCCGGCTGCAGCACGGCCACCTCGACCGCGTGGGTGTCGCGCGCGGCGAAGAGATTTGCGACGTCGGCGGCGATGGCGGGATAGCGGGAAGTCATAAAGCGCCACCTCCCCTTCTCCCCTTGTGGGAGA
>NZ_RZSN01000078.1:0-25888 GCF_003997315.1 Mesorhizobium sp. M1A.F.Ca.IN.020.04.1.1 | reverse complement strand
GATCTACCGCGGCCTCGCCGACACCGACGCGACCACGGCCGGCACCATCATGGCGCTGTCCCCGGTCATGACGATGGTGCTCGCGCGTTTCGTGCTCGGCGAGCCGCTCGGGCTTTGGCAGGCGCTCGGCGCGGTGGTTGCGCTTGCCGGCATGCTGGTGATCGTCGCGCATGGCGACCTGACGGCGCTGCTCCAGCTCCAGTTCAATCTGGGTGAATTGTGGATCGTCGGCAGCGCGTTCTGCTGGGCGCTCTACACCGTGCTGGTGCGCCGGTCCAAATTCGGCATCGAGCTGTTGCCGCTGGTGGTGCTCCTGCTCGGCGCCGGCGCGCTCGTCGCCCTGCCTTTCCATCTGTGGGAACTGGTCAACGACGAGCGCTCCGCCTTGAACGCCCATGGCTGGCTCGCGCTCGCCTATCTGGCGGGCCCGGGCGGCGCCCTGATGTACTATCTCTACAATCGCAGCGTGGCGACGCTCGGCGCCAGCCGGGCGAGCATGCTGCTCTATCTGCAGACGATGTTCGTCGCCATCCTCGCCTATCTGCTGCTCGGCGAGAGCCTGCATGACTACGATCTCATAGGCGCCGCCTTCATCGTCGCCGGCATCGTGCTTGCCACGATGCTGAAGCCGCATGCGGCTCGCGTCGCCTAGCCCGGTCATGGCAAGTGCAAGGAAAGCGTGTACCGCATCGGCGCGGTCGATCTCCCATGCCCGATGTCCTTCGGGGTTCGAATGACACGGTCTGTCGACACCCTGACACGGGAGCGGCCCGGAGCCCTTGTGGGTTTGGTGGCGAAAGGCAAGGGCCACCGGGCCTAACCGGCGGGGACCTAGTACGGGGACTTCGCTAAGAGGGCACCGGCTGATAGAAATATGCGCTAATGCTAATACAATTGAAACGCATCCCTAAGGACGATGGCCAGACTGGCCAGCTTAGGTAAATATCGGCCGTGTGCTTCGCATGCTCGGCCATTCGGACGACCGAGGCCACGACAAGGCAGCGAAGCAAGCGCCTACCTGATCTGGAATCCGTGGGCCAACGGATCGCGGTCGTCCACAAAGATCGTATTGTGGCCAATAATTTGCGCCCATCCGCCGACGCTTGGCCGAATGCCTTTGAAAGGGCCAACGTCAACCTCCGCCTCGACACGGCCCTCGAAGACAGTGCCGATCAGGCTTTCCTGGCGGAAGCTGTCGCCGACTTTCAGGCGGCCCTTGCCGCGAAGTTGCGCCATGCGCGCCGACGTTCCCGTGCCGCCCGGCGAACGGTCGATCGCCTTGTCGCCGTAGAAGACCGCACCGCGGCCGTCGGCATCGCTGCCCAAGGGTTTGTCGCACCAGATGGCGTGGTGGACGCCGCTTATTCTCTCGTCCTCGGGGTGGGCCGGATTGCAGACAGTCGCCAACGCGTCGCGCAGACGCCGGCTGAGGTCGACGATGTCGCTGGCCGACATGCCCTCCAGACCCTGCCAGTTTTCCTGCGGCTCGACCACCGCGTAGAAATTGCCGCCATAGGCGATGTCGACCACGAGCCGGCCGAGCCCTGGAACATGGACGCCGACATCGGCCGCATGCAGATAACTGGCGACATTGAACATCCGCACGGAGTCCACGAATTCGCCCGGCTTCTCGTACTGGATGTCCACTCTTCCCGCCGGCGTCTCGATCGACAGCCTGCCCGGGATGCGCGGCGTAACGAGCCCTTCTTCCAGCGCCGCCGTAACCAGGCCGATCGTGCCGGCGCCGCACATCGGCAGGCATTCGCTGACCTCGATGAAGATGACGGCGAAATCGCAGTCCTCCCGATACGCAGGATAGATGATGGCGCCCGACATGATGTCGTGGCCGCGCGGTTCGAACATCAGCGCCCGCCGGATCCAGTCATGCTCGCGCACGAAGAGCTCGCGTCGCTCGGCGATCGGGGCGTGCGGCAGCAAAGGTCCGCCGCCGGCGACCAGCCGAACCGGGTTGCCGCAGGTGTGGGCGTCGATGCAGAAGAAGCTGCGGCGCATGATCTCTCCGTTCAGGCAGGCTTGGCCGCACCGGGTGCCCGGCTGCGCTCCAGCGCGCCCCTCGACAGCCGGTCGAGGAAGATGGCGATCGCCACGATCGACAGGCCGGCCCGCAGGCCGAGCCCCATCTCCATGCGGGTCAATCCCCGCGTCACCTCCGCGCCGAGGCCGCCCGCTCCGACGAGGCCGGCCAGCACGACCATAGCCAGTGAGAGCAGAATGCACTGGTTGAGGCCGACCAGCAGGGTGGGCGTGGCGGAGGGGATTTCTATCTTAAACAGGATCGATCGCGGCGAAGCCCCCGTGGCCTGGCCAAGCTCCAGAAGATCCTTCGGCACCTGGTTGAAGGCGAGCGTCGTCAGGCGCAGCATCGGCGGTATGCCGTAGACGATCGTCGCGATGATCGCCGGCACGCGGCCGAGGCTGAAGATCATGACGGCTGGGATGAGATAGACCCAAGGCGGTACCGTCTGCATGATGTCCAGCACCGGCCGGATCGCGGCCTCGAAATTCTTGGAGCGCGATGCCAGGATGCCGAGCGGGAACGCGATCGACACCGAGATGATCACCGCCACCGTCACCAGCGCCAGCGTCTGCATCGACGCGGCCCAGAAGCCGGCCAGCAGGCAGAAGAGAAGCGCAACGGCCGTCACGACGGCAACCCTGGTGCCGACGAGAAAGAAGGCCAGAGCAACGGCCAAGACGATCGTCACATAGGCGGGCGGGTAGAGCAGGGCGACTTCGATGCCGCTGAGCACCGCCTCGATCAGTTTGGCCACGGCGTCGAAAAACGGATGGAAGTTGGTGTTCAGCCAATCCACCGCGGGGGCAAGATAACCCCCCGGCGAAAAGCGGAGCAGATCGAAATTCATCTTGCGCCTCCCTTGGCGCGGCTGGCCGCGCTTTGCGTGAGCCTGTCGAGCACCATGGTCAGTATGACGATGGCGATGGCGGCGTTGATAGAGGTTGCAATGTCGAGCGTGCGCACGGCCGAATAGATCGTCTCGCCGAGACCGCCCGAACCGACGATGCCGGCGATGACGACCATGCCGAAGGCCATCATCAGGCTCTGGTTGATCCCCGCCATGACGCTCGGGATGGCGAAGGGGAGCCTGATCTTGACGAACATCTGCCAAGGGGTCAGGCCGGTCGCGTGTCCCAGCTCCACGAATTCGCGCGGCGTCATTCGGATGCCCAGCGCAGTGAGCCGGATGGCAGGAGGCATCGCGACGATGAAAGTGGCCACGAGCGCGGTCGCCGGTCCGTAACCCAGCAGCGCGATCGCCGGAAGAAGATAGATGTAGGGTGGCAGCGTCTGGATCAGGTCGAGTATCGGCTCGAGGAAACGGTCGAATGCCCTGCCGAAACCCGCCACGATGCCGATCGGAATGCCGAAGAGCAGCGCCAATATGGTGGCGGTAATCACCAGGGCGAGCGTGCTCATGGTCTCGGCCCAGAGCCCCATGACCGCGCAGAAGACCAGGGCAAGCCCGGCGAGAACGCCGGCGAGGGCATTGATCAGTCGCCACGCGAGCAGCGCCGCGACCATCGCGATCAGGTAGAACGGTGCGAGCTGCAGCAGCCACAGGACGCCGTCATAGGTTCCTTCAAGCCCGGCCCTCAGCGTTTCGAACAGCCAGTCGCCATTGTCGCTGATCCAGCCGAGAGCCGTGTCGGTCCAACTGTCGAACGTGTCGGTAATGGTCGAGATGTCCATAGTGCTCCTCCCGAGCTATGCCGCCACGAGTTCCCCCGCAGGCTTGCCGGCGACACCGCGCAGCAGGCCGCGGATGGTGACGACGCCGACGACCGTTTCGCCCTCGACCACCGCGACCGCATCGCGATCGGACTGGGTCGTGAGGTCGATGAGCGCGCCGATGTCGGCCTCGGGCGACGTTTGGGGCAGGGCGTTCACGTCGCTATGCGGTTGCGCACTCTTGTATTCGCCCACTGGCGTCATCACGGAGTGCGCCTTGACCAGGTGAATCCTGGAAATGCCCGCCACGAAATCGGAGACGTAATCGTCTGCGGGTTTTGTCACGATGTCTTCAGCCGTCCCGACCTGGACGATGACGCCGTCCTTCATGATAGCAATACGGTCGCCGATGCGGATGGCTTCCTCGAGATCATGCGTGATGAAGACCGCCGACTTGCCGAGCGACTTCGTCAGTTGCCGGAACTCGTCCTGCAACTGACGGCGGATGAGCGGGTCGAGCGCGCTGAAAGGCTCGTCCATGAGGATGATTTCCGGGTCTGCCGCCAAGGCTCGGGCGAGGCCCACGCGCTGCTGCATGCCGCCGGAAAGCTCCGAGGGATAGCGCGATGTCCAATCGGCGAGCCCGACCTTTCCGAGGGCAGCACGGGCGATCTTGTTGCGTTCTTCCTTGGCGACGCCGCGCACCTCGAGGCCGAAGCCGGCGTTTTCCAGAACCGTGCGGTGCGGCAGGAGCGCCACGCTTTGGAACACCATGCCGATATTGCGGGCGCGCATGTCGCGCAGCTCCGTGGCATTGAGTTTGGCGATCTCCTTTCCCTTGACCGTGATCTTGCCGAGGCTCGGCTCGATCAGGCGATTAAGCAGACGGATCAGCGTCGACTTGCCGCTTCCCGAGAGGCCCATGATGCAGAAGATCTCGCCGCGGCGGACCTGGAGGCTAGCGTCGGCAACACCGACCACGCAGTTGAACTCCTGCAGCACCTGCTTTTTGGAGAGCCCGCGCTCGGAGATCGCCTTGACCGCGGCCGAGGCGCGGCTCCCGAACACCTTCCACACGGATTTGCAGTCGACCAACACTTCGTTGGGGGCATTCACGGTCATGTTCATTGCCTTCCCCATGGGCCACCAAATGGCTATCGTGTTTGGAGGCGGGCAGCCGGTTCGGCGGCCCGCCGTTGGTGTGATTACTCGCCCTTGATGTTTTCCCAGCGCTTCAGGAGATCGGCGTGAGCGTCGGTCCAGGCCTTGACGGCTTCATCCATCTTCTTGCCGTCGCTGACCGCGCCGTTGATGGCGGTAATATCAGCGAGCGGCACATAGACCGAGGCGATGACCTCGCGGGCATGCGGATGGTCGGCCGAGAAGCCCTTCTTGGCAATCCAGTAGTAGCTCTGCGGCGGCGGGAAGATGCCCTTCGGATCCTTGAGGAATTTCACGGGATACTTCTGCATCATCCAGGACGGCTCCCAGATGGTGACGGCGATCCATTCCTTGCGGTCGACGGCCGACTTCAGCGCGGCGGTCATCGCGGCGGTGCTGCCTTCGACCAGCTGGAGCTTCAGGCCGTATCCCTTGACCGCATTGGCGGCGTCGCGCATCAGGCCCGAACCCGGCTCGATGCCGACGATCTTGCCGCCGAACTTGTCGGCGTTGTCGTTGAGCTGCTCGGTCGAATCGATGGTCACGTAGTTCGGCACGGCGATCGCCTGGTAGAGGCCGTGCGAAACCGGAGAGATCTTCTCGAGGCGCTTCTTGTTCTTGTCCCAGTAGTCCTGCGCGACATAGTCCGTCTGCGAGGCGAGCAGTTGAATGTCGCCCTTGGTCAATGCGGCGTAGGCGATGCCCCATTCGGAAAAATCGACCACCTTGACGGTGTAGCCGGCGTCCTCAAGCACCTTCTTGGTGATGCCTGTGATGGGGGTGAGATCCTCCCACGACATCGTGCCAACGGTGATTGTCTTTTCTTCCGCCTGAGCGGACAGCATGGTCATCCCGACCATCGCGGCAGCGCAGAGCGCTTTCCACAACGTCTTCATGTTTCCTCACTCCTTAGTTTCCGTTTCCATTCCCGTTCGAAGACTTCGCGGTCTGCTCGGTCTTCACATTGCGCGGCGAGAACTCATCCCTCGCGGCCAGCACGCAATTCCTGCAAACGGATCACCGTGTTGATGCCCATCCACGCGAACGGTTCGGGAGGAAGCCGCGCGGGTTGGGGTTGATCCGTATATTTGTCGAGCATGTTCGACCGGGTGCCGGTCGCGAGATCCGCGGCCATGATGCCCGCGAGCGTGCTTTTCACGGTCCCAAGGCCGTTCTCGCAGCACGCCGAATAAAGGCCGTCTTCGATCTCGCCGAAGGCGGGCACGTGGTTGCGGCTGAGGCAAAGCCGTCCGGCCCAGACATATTCGAACGGCACATCCTTGAGGTCCGGAAACCTGGCATCGAGTGACGTCCGCTGCTCGGCGGCGATGCCGGCCAAGCGCTTCTCGCTGACCCGCACGGGCCAGTCATAGGTGAACCGGGTCCGGATCACGATCCGCGAGAGCCCGTCGTTGGTTATCTTCCGGACCGTGGCGCCCATCGGATCGGCCGGCAGCAATGCCCACCGCTCCTTGCCCGTCGACTTCGCGGTGAATGGGGCGGTCATCGATGCATAGGTGAAGATGTGCATCAGGCGGCCGCGGAAGTAACCGAAATCGTCGATATGGCCGTTGACGCCGAGGATGACTTTCGGCGCGGTGACGCTTCCGGTGCGCGACACCGCCTTCCAGGCTCTTCCGGCCCGGGTGAGCTTGAGCACCGGCGAGTGCTCGAAGATGTCGACCTTCGGTGCGAGCCCCGCCGCGAGCCCCCGGATATAGTCGGCAGGCTGGATCATCACGGCGCCGGGCGTGTAGAGGCCGCCGAGATAGTAGGACGACCCGGTGATTTCCCGCATGTCGCTCGCGTCGAGGAAGCGATGCCCTTCGCCAATCGTCTTGAGCGAGCGGCCGTAATTGGCATTGAGTGTCATGCCGCGTTCGGTCGCCGCGGCATTGATCTTGCCCGAGGGATCGAAGGTGCGCGCGGACATTGCGTATTCCGCGGCCGCCTCGGCGGCGAAGGCGATCGCGAAGCGGTTCTCGGCGATCTCCGCCTTTGTTTCGGCCTCACCGGCGACGGAATATTCGCCCGACGACAAATTGTGCGGGGTGTCGATCATATAGCCGGAATTCCGGCCGGCGGGACCTTTGGCGACCTCTCCGGCTTCCAGCAGGACGATCCTGTCGCCCGGCCGAAGCTTTGCGAGCCGCCGGGCGGCGGAGAGGCCGGCAAAGCCGCCGCCGATGATCAGCCAGTCGGCCTTGATGTCGCCGTCGAGCGTGCGGACGGGGAAGCAGCGTCTGCTGATCGCCTCCCAGCCAGAGATTCCGGATTCAGCCGGAAGCCGCTTGACGACGAGATCGCTCACCGGACGGTCTCATCGACCGAACGGTCGGAGACGTCGATCCAGACCGTCTTCAGTTCGCAGTAATTGTCATGCGCGAAGACCGACTTGTCGCGCCCGCCGAAGCCGGATTCCTTGTAGCCGCCGAACGGTGTCGTCGCGTCGCCTTCGCCGAAGCAGTTGACGGTGACGACGCCGGCGCGGATCTCGCGGGAGAGCTTGATCGCCTTGCGCAGGCTCCCCGTGTAGACGGACGCGGTCAGGCCGTAATTCGTGTCGTTGGCGAGCGCGATCGCCTCGCCCAGCGAGTTGAACGTCGTCACCGACAGGATGGGCCCGAAAATTTCCTCCTGGAAGAGGCGGCTCGCAGGCGTGACGCCGTCGACGACGGTCGGCTCGATATAGGCGCCCTTATGCGTGGCGCCGCCATGGGCGACCGAGAGCTTTTCGGTCTTAACGTCGCCGAGGAAGGATTTCACCTTCTCGAAATGGGTCTTGCTGACCAGAGCGCCGATGCGGTTTTCAGGGTCGAGCGGATCGCCGGTCTTCCATTCGCGCATGTAGGCGCCGATCCGCTCAAGCAGCTCGTCCTTGATCTTGGCGTCGACGATGAGCCGCGAGGTGGCCGAGCAGTTCTCGCCCATGTTCCAGAACGCGCCGTTGACCACCTGTTCGGCGACGAGATCGAGGTCTTCGGCGTCGTCGAGAACCACGGCCGGGTTCTTGCCGCCGCATTCCAGCACGACGCGCTTGAGGTTGGAGTCGGCCGCGTAGCGCAGGAAACGGCGGCCGGTCGGCGTCGATCCGGTGAAGGCCACCATGTCGACGCCCATATGCATGCCGATCGGTTCGCCGACCTCCTTGCCACCGCCCGGCACGACATTGAAGACGCCGGCCGGAATGCCGGCCTCATGGGCGAGCTCCGCGACACGCAGCGTGGTCAGCGTCGTCTCCTGGGCAGGCTTGACGATGACCGAGCACCCGGCCGCAAGCGCCGGGCCGATCTTCCAGGCCAGCATCAGCAGCGGAAAATTCCACGGCAGGACGCAGCCGACGACGCCGACCGGCTCGCGCACGACCATGGTCAGCGCCTTCGAGCCAACGGGCGCGGTGTTGTCGTAGAGCTTGTCGATCAGCTCGGCATGCCAGCGGATGGTATGGATCGTGTCCGGCACATCGACGGTCTGGCATTCGCGGATCGGCTTGCCGCTGTCGAGGCTCTCCATGACCGCGAGTTCGTGGCGGTTGCGCTCCAAAAGCTTGGCGAATTTGAGCAGGACGGCCTTGCGCTCGCCAGGCGCGAGATGCTGCCAGCGGCCGTCGTCGAAGGCCTCCCTGGCTTTGGCCACGGCGAAGTCGACATCGCTGGCGTCGCAAGCCGCGATGTCGGCAAGCACCTCGCCGGTCGCCGGATTGGTCGTTCTGAAGGTCTTGCCGGAATTTGCCGGGCGGAAGGCTCCGTCGATGAAGGCATTGGTCGGGAATTGAATCTCGGCGGCGAGCGCCTTGTATTCGGCGGCGGTCAGAGGCTCATGCATTGGTTTGCTCCCGACGTGATCTGGGCGACCGTCCGCTTCAGCGTGGCGACGACAGTCTGGAGGGATCGCTTTTCTTCCGAATTGAGAGGCCGCAGCGGAGCGCGCACGCCGCCTGCCTTCAGGCCGATCAACTCGCATCCATGCTTGATCGACTGGACGAACTTGCCGCATTCGAGAAAGTCCATCAGCGGCAGCATCGCGCTCATGATGGCGCGGCCCTTGTCGAAGTTCTTTTCGAGCACGCAGGCCTGGTAGAGCGCGACGTGCTCGCGCGGCAGGAAGTTCGAGCCGGCGCAGACCCAGCTCCTGGCGCCCCAGGCGAAGAATTCCAGCGCCTGGTCGTCCCAGCCGCAGGAAAGCGAGATGTGCGGGAACTTGCGGGCAAGCCGGTGCAAATTGCCCATTTCGCCGGAGCTTTCCTTGATGGCCACGATGTTGCGGGATTTGCCGACGCGGGAGAAATACTCCTCGCCCATCATCACGCCCATGCGGGCCGGATAGTTGTAGAGCATGATCGGAAGGTTGGCCGCGCGGTCGACGGTGAGCGCATGAACCGCGTTCTCGCGCTCCGTCGGCAAGGCATATGGCGGCGACGAGACGAGGATCGCGTCGGCGCCGATCTCCTTCGCCGCCTTGGCGTATTCGACCGAATCTTCGGTCCTGGTAGCGCCTGTGCCGATGACCAGCGGAAGGCGGGTGCCGATCACCTGCTTGGCATAGTCACCGAGCTCGAAGCGCTCCTGGGCGCTTTGGGCATAATATTCACCGGTCGATCCACCAACGATGATGCCGTGCACCTTGGCTTCGATGAGTGACTCGAGAACGTCGGCGAAGGCCGCGTTATCGATCTGACCGTCCGGACCGATCGGCGTCACCGCCGGCGTGTAGATGCCCTCAAACTTCAAGACATTTCTCCATCGATGGAGTGGCCGTTTCGACCAATGCGTCATTCGGCAAAACGGAGGCCATCTGCGAATTCCCAAGCGGGGATTCGCAGCGCTCGAAACCGGTTGATCGCGTTTGATAACGCGCAAGATTGCACGTCAGCATCCGAGAGTCAACAGATTGTATAATTTACGTACACATAAAAAATATGGCACGAGTACAATTCTGGAGAGCGCGCCCGTCGCGCATTTGCGGACATGGAGCAGGTATTCGGTGGCGTCGCCGCAGATCTCCCAGCTCTCCAGCAGAACCGATTCGAAAGTGAAGTGAATTCGCGGGTACCTGACCAGCGGCTCCAGTCAGGTGCGGCTGATATTGGCCATCTCGACCCGCGGACCTTTTTTTGCTTCACGACCATGCCGAGGCGAAGCGTTCCGCCCTTCTTGCCTTCCTCGGCGATCGGCGGTGCAAAAGGTCTGGCTGGAACAGGCCTGACGGATCGGTGCCCCGAGGTGGCGGCCGCGGAATCTGCGTCTTAAGCGGGAGATTTCGCTGCCGGCACCGGGCCCGGCAGCAGGCGTTCTTCCTATCCCGGCCGCAATCGCTTTCCTAAGCGGCCGTCAGTTATCGCCGACCAGCGCGTCCGCCTTCATTCCCTGCGGCGCGATGAACATTTCCATGTTCTCGCGCGACAGTTCCCAGTGCTCGAACACCAGGTCGACGACGGCATCCTCGTCATGCGCGCCGATGGCCGAGATGAAGCCGTCATGATGTTCGACCGCCGTCTGCAGCCGCTTGCGCATGTCGTCATTGCGTGGGCGGAAGAAGGTATGGCCGATGCGGGCGTGGTCGATCAGCAACCTGCCGAGGCTGGGCTGAAGATAGGCGTTGGCGGACATCTCACCGATGATCTCGTGAAACCTGTTGTTCTCGACCACCATGGAAAGCGCGTCGCCTGACTTGCTGGCGGCGCGGAAACGCTCCTGCGTGTCCTTCAGGTCTACCATCTGCGAAGGCTTGAAATTCTGCACGGCCAACCGGCCGATGGCGGCGTAGACCATGGGGGCGACCAGGAAGAATTGCCGAAGGGTCGAATGGTTCATCGGAACGACCCTGGCGCCCCGGTTCGCGCGGATCTCGATGTAACCTTCGCCCTCCAGCCGGCGGAAGATTTCCCTGACAGGGGTCCGCGACAGGCCATAGCGCTCGCTCAGCGCCACCTCGTCCAGATCCTCGTCAGGATCGAGTTCCATTGTCAGGATGCGACGTTTCAGATCGTCATAGAGACTGCCCTTGCTTCCCTTCATGGCGCACCTTCGGAATCATCTCTGCCAATCGACATACCTGGCACGGTTGGAAGAGTCGCATGCACTTGCAAGTGAGTCAACGGATTGTATTTTCTTGGTACACAATATAAGACCGGATGGATCGGTGGCACAATGACAGCCCGGACGGCGATCTTGTCTGAATGAGCTTCGGATAACGCAAGGGACAGGTCCGCAAAGCATGGCCAAGAAGTTTGCGTTTCTCCTGGTGCGCGATTTCACTTTGTCGCCGCTGTCGCTTTTCATCGACACGCTGCGGCTCGCCGGCGATGAGGGCGATCGCAGCCGCAGGGTGGAGTTCGACTGGCAGATCGTCGGCGAGCGCGGCCTGCCGATCCGGGCGAGCTGTGGCGTCGAATTGCTGCCGACCAAGGCGATCGGCAATCCGGAGGACTTCGACAACGTCGTCGTGGTCGGAGGCCTGCTCGACACCAACCGCAATCTCAGCGCTGAAAAGGAGGCGTTCCTTCTGCGGGCCGCCGACAAGGGCGTGCCGATAACCGCGCTGTGCACGGGAAGCTTCGTGCTGGCCCGCTACGGCTTGCTGGACGGCTACAGCGCCGCCGTCAGCTGGTTCCACATCAAGGATTTTCGCGCCGAATTCCCCGATGTGAATGCGCATGCCGACAGCCTCTATTCGGTCGACCGCGGCCGCGCGACATGTGCCGGCGGCACCGGCGCGGCAGACCTCGCCGGTTATTTCGTGTCGCAATTCATCGGTCAGAAGGCGGCGGAAAAGGCCGCCAAGATCCTTGTGCTCGATCGCATCCGCAACATCCGGGACGTGCAGCCCGTCGGCGACCTGTTTCCCGAAGCGTCGAGCCGTGCGGTGAAACGGGCCTTGCTGCTGATGGAAAGCAGCCTGCAGGAAAAGATATCGGTCACCGAGATCGCAAGCCGGTTGAATTGCTCCCGGCGCCAGCTCGAGCGTCTTTTCGCGACCGAGCTGGGCACAAGCCCGATGGCCGCGTACCTGGCGCTCCGGGTTCACTACGCCAAGTCGCTGCTGGAAGGCAGCGACCTGCAGATAGGCGACATCGCCTACAGGTGCGGCTTCGAAAATGCCGGGCACTTCAGCCGGGTATTCCGTCAGCACACCGGCATCACGCCGACCAACCTCAGGCATCCAGGCCGCTTGGCTGCTCAAGCGGCGAAGCAGTGAATTCCTTAAGGCCGATGCGAACAGGGGCTTGGTAGGCTACGAAATCCGCTGCCCGTTCTCGTCCAGCAAAACACAGCCGCTCGGATCGAACCCGACCTCGATGATCTCGCCCTCCCGGACGATGCGGCCGTTGATCGGCGCGTTGGCGCGGATGCTCGTCTTGCCGCCGAAGTCGATCTCGTAAATGGCGCTGCCGCCGAGATAGGAGGTCGAGACGACCCGGCCGGAGAGCTGGTTGGTGCCGGCTGCGGCAACGACCGACAATTTCTGCGGCCGCACCACCACGGTGACCTTGCTGCCCGGCGCCAGCGGCTGCGGCGACGTTACATGGACGGTCTGGCCGGCGGCAAGCGTCACCGCTATCTGCCCGTCGGATCTGCTGACGGTGCCGGCAAGCATGTTGGCCTTGCCGAGGAAATCGGCGACGAAGGCGGTGGCGGGCCGCTCATAGACTTCCTCCGGCGTGCCGATCTGCTCGACCGAGCCGGCGTTCATCACCACGATGCGGTCCGACATGGAGAGCGCTTCTTCCTGGTCGTGGGTGACGAAGATGGCGGTGATGCCGGTTGCCTTCTGGATCTTCTTGATCTCGACGCGCATCTCCTCGCGCATGTTGGCGTCGAGCGCCGACAGTGGCTCGTCGAGCAGCAGCACCTGCGGTTCGAAGACGATGGCCCGCGCCAGCGCGATGCGCTGCTGCTGCCCGCCCGACAATTGCGAGGGCAGCTTCTTCTCGCTGCCCGGCAGCCGCACCATGTCGAGCGCCTGGCCGACCCTGCGCGCGATCTCGGGCTTCGGCACGTTGCGATACTTCAGGCCGAAGGCGACATTGTCGAACACGCTCTTGTGCGGGAACAGCGCGTAGCTCTGGAACACCAGGCCGATGTTGCGCTTGTAGATCGGCACGTCGTCGACCCGCCGCCCATCGATCATGATCTGGCCGCCCGAAATGTCGACCAGCCCGGCGATGGAGCGCAGGATCGTCGTCTTGCCGCAGCCCGACGGCCCAAGCAGGGTGACGAAACTGCCCTTGCGGATCGACAGCGAGAAGTCGCGCACCGCGACGAACTTGCCATAGGCGATGTCGATGTCGCGGAACTCGACCGCTGGCTGCTCCGCACTCATGTTGGGAGCTGTGCCGGGTGCCCCGGCCGAGACCGGCCGGGGGCTGAGTGACGCTTCGCTTCTGTCAGGCACCTTTCGCGATCCTGTCCCACTGCTTGGTCCAGGCGTCCTCGTTGGTCGCCCAGTAGACCGGATCGGCGAAGGTCAGCGCCTTCATCGAGCCGGTCTTGTCGAAAGCCGGCAGCTTCTCGATCTTCTCAGTTAGCTTCACCTTGGTCGGGTCGAGCGACGGCGGGTAGCTCTGGCCCTCGGCCACCGCGATCGAGGTCGCCGGATCGAGCATGAAGTTGATCAGCTCTTCGCATTCGGTCATCGGCGAGCCTTTCAGGATCAGCATGTCCTCCATCCAGGCATAGGAGCCCGCCGGATCGAGATAGCCGATCGGATGGCCCTGATCCTGCAGGGCGGCGACGCGGCCCGACCAGGCGTCGGTCACCACGATCTCGCCCTTGGACAACAGGTCCATCAGTTCCGCGCCGGAGCTCCAGAATTTCTTGGCGAGGTCGCGCGTCTCGCGCACCTTGGCCCAGATCGTATCCATGTCCTTGATGTTGTTGGGATCCTGTCCGGTGGCCAAAGCCGCGTACCAGACGCGGGTGGTCATGTCGGCATAGCCGCCGACCTTGCCGGCGTATTTCTTGTCGAGCAGCAGGCCGGCACCCTTTTCCTTCGCCTCCTCGGGCGAGATCACCTTGGTGTTGTAGGCGATGCCGGTGGTGCCGTAGTCGTAGGGCACCGCCGAGAGCTTTGGCGTCAGCTTGCGGAACGGCTCGATCATCGGCTGCAGCACATTCGCCATGTTGGGAATGTTGGCCTCGTTGATCTCCGAGTTCATGCCGGCATTGACGTATTTGATGTAGTAGTTGACGCCGGACGAATGCACGATCTGGAAGTCGCCTGGCTTCGCCGTCTTGATCTTGGTGATGATCTCGTTCTCGTCGCCGAACGTGCCCTGGACCACCTTGATCTTGGTCTTGGCTGTGTAGGGCTGGAAGGCGTATTTGTCGATCGCCTCCTGCACGGTTCCGCCCCAGCCGTCGAAGCGCACCTGCTCGACCGCGGCGAGCGCGCGGCTCATCCACGGCATGGAGAGGCCCGCCGAGGCCGCGGCGGCGGCGGTCAGGCTCAGAAAGGTGCGGCGGCTCAAATCGCCGTTCACGTAGCGGTCATGCAGCCGTTCCAGCCGTTTGGTGGTGGATAGTTTCATTTTGCTTCCTCCTTTGGTTCGCCTCGTCTTCTCAATTTTGTCAGGCTTTGCATGAGAATGCCGCCGATCAGCGGGATGCCGACGGTCACCAGGATCATGACCGTGCCCAGTGCATTGATCTCCGGGCTGATCGAAATCTTCAGCATCGAAAGGATTTGGGTGGGCATGGTCTCGACGCCGGCCGGCCGCCAGAACAGGCTGGCCGAGGTGTTGTCGAACGAGATGGTGAAGGCGAGCAGCGCGCCGGCAACGACCGCCGGGATGAGCAGCGGCAGCGTGATCTCGCGGAAGGACGAGAAGCGCGAGGCGCCGAGCGAAAGCGCGGCCTCCTCATAGACGCGCCGGATGCCCACCATGCGCGCCTGGGTGATCAGCACCACATAGGGCACGGCGAGCAGAATATGGCCGAGCACCAGGAGGAGCAACGTTCGCGGCTGGTCGACCGCCTTGATCAGCACCAGGAGGCCGACGCCCAGAATGGTTTCGGGCACCAGCGCCGGCAGGATCACCAGCGTGCTCAGCGTCTGCTTGCCGGGGAACTCGAAACGCACCAGCGCGAACGAGGTGACGACGCCGATCGCCGTGGTGGCGGCCGCAGTGACCAGGGCGATCCACAGCGACGTTCGGAACGCGGCCAGCACCGCCTCATTGGCCATCAGCTTGCCGTACCATTGCAGCGAAAAGCCGGTCATCGGGAAGCCGCCGAACATCGAGGCGTTGAACGACAGGATGACGGTCGCCGCAATCGGCGCGAACATGAAGATGTAGACGCAGAGCGTGACGAAGCCAGTCAGCCGCCAGGCCCATCTGCCTTCCTCTTTCCGGCGTGCAGGCTTCATCCGCCCAATCCCCTCATCCTCCAAGGCCTTTGACGATCTGCGACATGCCCATGTAGCGGGTGTAGATGGCGGCGAAGAAACCGAGCACGACGAACAGCACGATCGAAAGCGTGGCGCCCATCGGCCAGTTCAGCTCGCTCATGATGGTGTCGTAGATCAGATTGCCGAACAGCGCGTCGCGGCCCGAGCCCAGAAGCTGCGGCGTCACATAGCTGCCGGCGGCAAGCACGAAGCAGAGCAGCAGGCCGGCCGCGAGGCCGGGCAACGAAAGCGGCAGCGTCACCTCGCGAAACGCCTGCGCACTGGTGCAGCCCATCGAGCGGGCTGCCGCAATCAGCGTGCGGTCGATGCTTTCCAGGCTGACATAGACGTTGAGGATCATGTAGGGCAGCAGGAAATGCAGCAGCCCCATGATCACCGCGCCCTCGGTGTAGAGCATCGGCAGCGGCTCGCTGACAATGCCCAACTTTATGAGCGCCACGTTGATGACGCCCTGTTCGCCGAGAATGTTGATCCAGGAAAAGGTGCGGATGGTGAAGCTGATCCAGAACGGCACGATGAGCAGGAGAAGCAGCAGCCACTTGTGCCTGAAGCTCGTCGCCCAGATGAAATAGGCCGGAAAATAGCCGAGCACGCCGCAGAGCAGCGCGGTGATGGCGCCGACCCGCAGCGTCTTAAACAGGAAGCCGTGGTAGTAGCTGTCGGTGAGGAATTCGTGCCAGTTCGCGGTTGTCAGCGCGCTGGTTTCCACGCCGGCGGTGACGAAGGTGAAGAAGGTGTAGACCGACATCACGGCGATCGGCAGCACCAGGAAGAAGATCAAGAGCAGCAGCACCGGCGCGATAAGCATCCAGGCCAGCCGTGGATCATACAAGGTCCATCGATTTTTCATGCGCACCCGAAGGTCCGCGCTTTCTTTGAAGCGCTTCTGTTCCCGCAGCTCAGATTGGGTGATTGGGAGCGCGATGTCTACAGGCGGCGATTGAGCCAGAGAGCCTCCGACTGTTGGCGATCGCGTCGTGCCGTGCCTCCACGCAAACAGTCCAGGCAAGCAAGGGAAAGGGCCCGACATCGGGCCCTTCCCATTCTACCGGACACTCGGTGCGGCTGGATCAGGTAGCGCCAATTGGCGGAGGGAATGACCGCTTTGACCGCCCCTTATTTCAGCCCAATGGTCATGCCGCTGAGATCGGCATTGATCTGCAGGCCTACCTGCCGGCCTGTGAGCTGGAGCTCGGCGCCCTTGTCGTTGGTCATGACGATCACCTGAGCGCCTCTGCCGAGCGCGCCGCCGCCGCCCGCTGCGCCGTACACTCCCGCCACGTCGCGGGCGCGGCGAATGTGGCGCACTGTGCCTTTGAAATAGGTCTTGGAAGCCCCGAAGGCGAGGCCGCCCGAGATGCCCCCGATCGAGATGGGATAGTTGCGACCACGGAAGGTCAGCGTGCCTTCGCCGCCGGCGCCGCCGATGAAGAAGGCCGCCTTATAGATCGAGAAGCGGATCGTGCCGCTGTCGGCGTGAGCAGCGCTGGCAAAGCTCACGCCGACAGCGGCGATGACCGCAATCGCGGCTGAACGAATTCTGGACATGGTGAGACTCCTCGAAAGCGCCGATTGCCCAACCGGCAGGGCACGTCAGCGTTGTATGAAACGATAGCTGAACAGTCTCGCAGGTCTTTTGGTTCCAAGGCTGGCGGATTGAATCCGGTTGCGAGAGGACGCCACGAAAGCAGGCGGCGTAGCGTCGTGTAGCTATCTCGGGGTCTCATCGGCTCGGTCAGCGCCTCCTCCGCGCGCTGCGGACTCAGGCGCCCAATTCTTGCCTGTGCGCGTTGACGAGGTCGGCCATGCTGTCGAAGCGGAAGTCCACATTTGGCATGTCGCCGGGGTGCATCGTGGCGCCGAAGCCCTGGTCGGCGTGACGGCGATAGATCCAGCACGATGCCAGGCCGACGCGATTGGCGGGAGCGTGATCATGGAACATGCTTTCGGCAGTGTGCAGGACTTGGCTTTTCTCCACCCCGATCATCGCCAGCTTTTCGAGCATATAGTCGAAGTTGCGGGCGGAGGGCTTGTAGGAGCCGATGTCCTCTGCCGTGTATATCGCGTCGAAGTCGACGCCGAGCTTCTTGTTGCTGAACGAAAAGCTCTTGTTGTCGACGTTGGAAAGGATGATCAGCTTGTAGTGCTGCTTGAGATACCGCAAGGCTTCCGCCGAGTCGGCAAAGGCCGGCCAATCCTTCACGCTTTCGCCATAGGCCGTGCATTCCTCTGCGGTGGCGACGACGCCCCATTCCTCGGCAAGCCGCTTGTAGACGATCGGCAGAAGGTCGCGGTAGCGTCTTGCCGGAGTCCAGTTCTGCTGGCTGGATTCGTGCCGGGCATGCGCCTCGAGGATCTCGTCGCGGCTCAAACGGCGCCCGGCGCGCTCTGTCAGCGGCTTCAGGCCCTCGATCATGCCCGATTCCCAGTCGATGAGCGTGCCGTAGCAGTCGAAGGTCAGGGCCTTGAAATCGGTCAGCTTCATGGAATTGCACTCCTTGTTGGTGTCGCGTGATTATCCGGCAGGCTGCTCGCATGAGCTCAAACGCGCCTCGTCCTTCGATGCAGCGCTCCTCGATGCCGTGAGCCAGACACCGAACAGGGTCACCGCCAGGCCGAGGAACATCGCTCTCGATAGCGGTTCGCCGAAGATCAGCCACGCCCAGAGCATCGTCACCGGCGGGCTGAGATAGACCACGCTGCTGACCTGTGCGGCGGTGTAGTGACGCAGGCTCATATAGTAGACGCCGTAGCAGAAGAAGGTCGAGAACAGCACCAGCCACGCCATGCCGAATTGGAAACGCCCATCGAGCGGCGGTGTCAGGCCGCCGTTCCATTCGGCGCAGGCGGCAAAAAGGATCGCCGCCGTCAGGCATTGAATGCACAAGCTCTGATGGATGGGCATATCGATCGTCCTGATCCGCTTCTGCACCACGGTCGCCAGGGCGAACACCAGCATGGAAGCGATCGTGAGGACATAGGCCCAGACCGGTGCTTTGCCGAGACTGAGGCTGTCCAGGGAGACGATAAGGACGCCCGTTACGCCCAGGGCTGTTCCGATCCATTGTCTTGCGCTCAGCCGGTGGCCGAGAATGGGCTGCGACAGCGCCGCGATGGCGAGAGGGACAAGATCGGAGATCAGCGCGACAAGGCCGGTCGGAACGCGCTGGCCGATGGCAAGGGCGAATCCGCCTAGATAGAGGAACATCGTCGCCACGCCGAACGCCATCTGCTGCGCCAAGGCGCGCCCGCTGATGCGCTGCCCGATCAAAAGAGCAAATGGCAGAAGGATAAGTCCGGACAAAAAAGTCCGCCAGAACAGGACCAGCATGACGTCGGCGTTCTCGCTGGCGTAGCGGATGCCGACGAAGCCGGAGCTCCAGCTTAGGACCAGGGCTGCCGCCACGGTCGGCCATACCAGAGGATGAGGCTTGTTCTGCAGAAGCGTCATGGGCTGTCTTTATTCGAGCGGTGCGCCATGCTCCTGAAGCGGATCACCAGCGCTGTCTGGCGCAGACTTATGGCTGCACACTCGCTGCCTTGCACATGACAAATTTCGATAGGCTCATGAAACAGCTACGAACAATGACATAAATATTTGCCCGAAAACCCGCTCTGTGTCAGAGGTTTGGCGCGGTGCTTTCATTGCGAGCGAGGATTGTCATGGCTGGAATTATGAGCCGCCGCCTGGATGTCGATGCCCTGCGGGCGCTGGTCGCGATCGAGAAACATGGCGGTGTCACCCGTGCGGCCGAGGTTCTGGGTTTGTCGCAATCGGCCGTCAGCCACAAGATGAGGCGGCTGGAAGCGAGCCTCGACTGCGAAATCCTCAGCCGGAAGCCAAACGCGCCGCTGTTCACCACGGCCGGGCACGATCTCCTGGGTTATGCGCGGCGCATCCTGGGAATTCATGACGAGGCGGTACTGAGCCTCTCGAAAAGCACGCTGCAAGGCAAGATCGCGCTGGGAATGACCGAGGATACGACCTGCACGGATCTCTCGCGCATTCTTGGCCGGTTCCGCAGGCTTCATCCCGAGGTGAGCGTCCGTACGCAAGTGCGCATGAGCCTCGTCTTGCGGGAGCAGCTCAGCCAGGGGGCCCTTGACGCCGCGATCGTCCAGCTGTTCCAGCACGAGGTTCGCCCTGCCGACATCGTCCTCTACCGCGAGACGCTGCACTGGGTGAAGTCGCCGGATCTGGTCCTGTCGAAGGAAAAGCCGATCCCGTTCCTGTCCTTCGACGAGAACTGCTTCTATCGGCGCTGGGGCCTCGATCTTGGGCAGGACGAGGGAACGGTGTTCGAGACCGTGTTCGAATGCTCCAGCGCAGCCGGGATCGTCGCCGGCGTGACCTCCGGGCTCGGCGTCGCGCTCTTGAGCCAGCGGCACCTGCAACCCGGCATGGAGATCGTCGACAAACACTTCCCCAAGCCGCCGGACCTGGCCTATGTGATCAGGCGCGCACGCAACTCCCGAAATCCCGCGCTGGAGACTTTGGTCAGGGAGATCGAAGCCGAAGTCAAACGCTACGGGGCGCTTCAGATCGCCGTTTGAACAATCGTGCTGGCCAGGAGCGTGACAAGGCCGTCACAGAGCACGCAGCGGCGCGATTCACTGGTATCCTGAAAGAATGCTGGGATGGAATTAGCATGGCGAAGCTCGTCTTCGGAATGAATCAGTCACTGGACGGCTATGTCGACCACGAGGCATTTGCGCCCGATCCCGCGCTGTTTCGTCACTGGATAGAGCAAGTGCGCGGCCTGACGGGCAGCGTGTACGGCCGTCGCATGTACGAGGTCATGCGCTACTGGGACGAGGACCGTTCCGAGTGGACCCCTGAGCTCCGCGAATTCGCGACGGCGTGGCGGAGCCAGCCGAAGTGGGTCGTGTCGAGCACGCTGCAGTCCGTTGGCCCCAACGCCACGCTTGTCGAAGGCGGCCTGGCGGAGATGATACGTGACCTGAAGGCTCGGCTCGCTGGGGAGATCGCCGTTTCCGGACCGGACCTGGCGCGAAGCCTGACCGACCTCGGGCTTATCGATGAGTATCGTCTCTACATCCATCCCGTCGTGCTTGGTCACGGAAAGCCATTCTTCGCCGGCCCCCGGCCGCGGCTCCGGCTCGTGGCCAGTGATTTGATCGGGGAGGAAGCGATCAGGTTGACTTATGTTCCCGCGTAGGCACGCAACTCCCCGACGGAGGGCGCCGTCGCGTCGCGCGGAGCGCCCGCTCACCTCTCCGCAAACGCCCGGGCGAACGAATCCACCATCGGCCGCGCCAGATACTCGAAGAAGGTCCGGTCGCCGGTGTTGATGAAGGCTTCGACCGGCGTTCCCGGATAGAGTTGCTCCGGCTTGACGCCGGGCGGGAGCGCGTCGGCGATCTTCAGCTTGGCGCGGAAATAGGGTTCGTGGGTAGCCTGGTCGATCAGCCGGTCGGCCGAGATCTGCGTCACGGTCGCCGATACCTCTGGCGTCAGCCGCGTGTTGAGCGCTGACAGCCTGAGCTTCGCCGGCTGGCCGACGCGCACCTGATCGACGTCTTTCGGCCGCAGCTTGGCATCGACGTTGAGGCCCGATGCGGTGGGCAGGATCTCCATGATCTTTTCGCCGGGCGCGATCACGCTGCCTTTCGAATTATAGGTGGAGGACACCACGATGCCTGCCGCCGGCGCCTTGATCGTCGTGCGCTGAAGCACCGCTTCGGCTGCCCTGATCTGCTCCTCGATGTCGGCGAGGTTGGTGCGCACCTCGTCGAGCTTGGTCAGCGCTTCCTCCACGCGCTGCGTGGTCAGCCGCTCGACCTGCACCTGCGCCTCGACGATCTGGCTGTTGGCCCCGGCAAGATTGGCCTCCAGCGCGCCGGCCTGGCCGACCAGATCGGCTTCCGAGCGCAGCAACTGCGAATATTCGGTACGGTTGGTGAGGCCCTTGTCGAGCAGGCCTGTCTTGATGCCGAGCTCCTTCTTCACGACATCGGCCTGCTGCTGGATGGCGAGCTTCTGGGCGTTCAAGCCCACGACCGACTCGCGATGCATGGCGACCCGCTGCGCCATGATCGATTGCTCCGACCGGAACCGGGCGAGCCTGGCGTCGAACTCCTTCTGCTGCTCGCGGATGAGGTTTTGGAAATCCTGCTGGAACGGCGCCGGCGCTGCCTCGGTGATCGGCGCGAGCCTGTCCAGCCCGTCGCGCTCCGCCTCCAGCCGCGCCATGCTCGCCTTGAGCGCGATCGACTGCCTGGTCAGACGGTTGAGCTCGGCTTGCGCTGCCGTCCGGTCGAGCAGGATGAGGTCCTGGCCCTGCTGCACGCGGTCGCCCTCGCGGACCAGCAGCTGCTGGATGATGCCGCCCTCGGGCTGCTGGATGAGGATGTTGCCGCCCGTCGCCGAGATCGTGCCCTGCGTGATTACCGCGCCGGACAGCGGCGCGCTTACCGCCCAATAGCCGAAGCCGCCCGCAAAGAGCGCGATTGCCGCATATCCTATGAAGGCCACGCGCCGGAAGTCGGTGCGCGGCTGTCCATCCCAGGCAAGGCTCTCGATCGTCATCGTCTAGGATCCGAAGCGGATGCCGTGCGTGCGGATCATCGGCGCGAATGATCCGGTCACCACCGTGCCCTGCTGGGCGGCCGGGGCGTTGCCGGCGCCTCTATCGACAGTGGACCGCCGCAGCACCTCGGCGCTCGGGCCGAAGGCCTCGATCACACCACCGCGCAGAACCATCACGCGGTCGCAGGCCGTTGCGATGGACGGCCGATGTGTGATCACGAGGATCGTGACGCCGGCCGCCCGCGCGGCGACCAGCACCACTTCGAGCGCCGCCTCGCCGCTGCCGTCGAGATGGGAACTGGGCTCGTCGAGCACGAGAATGCGCGGGTTGCCGTAGAAGGCGCGCGCCAGCCCGATCCGCTGCCGCTCGCCGCCCGAGAGCGTCCTGTCGGAAGGGCCGATCATCGTCTGGTAGCCGTCGCGCTGCGCCAGGATCAACTCATGCGCCTGGGCGCGCCTGGCGGCCTCGACGATCGCGGCGTCCTCTGCCTGCGCGTCGAAGCGGGCGACATTGTCGCCGATCGTGCCGGGAAAGAGCTCCACCTCCTGCGCCAGGTAGCCGATCTGTCTCCCGAGCTGTTTTTCGTCCCACGTCCTGAGGTCGGCGCCGTCGATCCTCACTGCGCCCCCGGTCGGCTGCGCGGCACCGACAAGCAGCCGCGCCAGCGTCGATTTGCCGGCGCCGCTCGGCCCGACGATCGCCACCGCTTCGCCGGCGCCGATCTGGAAATTCAGCCGCTTGAGGATAGGTTCGGTGCCGGGCTGCGCGTTCGGCGCCATGAAGAAAACGTCCTGCACCGAAATCGCGCCTAATGGATCGGGGAGCGCCAGTTTCCGCTTCCCAGCCGGATGCGCAGCAAGCGCCGTCTCCAGCCGCTTCCAGGCGCGCTTTGCCTCGACGATTTGCCGCCAGGCGCCGATCAACTGGTCGAGCGGCTGCAGCGCGCGCGACGACACCAGCGAGGAGGCGAAGATCATACCCGCCGTCATCTGCCCCTCGAGCACCAGCCACGCGCCGGCGCCGAGGATCGCCAGCTGCAGCATCATGCGCAGCGCCCGCGAGGCGCCGCTGAAGATCGCATTGGCGCTCGAGGAACGGTCGTAAAGCGTGAGCGCTGCCCCGACATGCCGCCCCCAGACCCGAGCGGCGTTCTCGACCATGCCCATGGCGCGCAGCGTTTCGGCATTGCGGGCAAAGACCTGTTCCGCATGGCTCGCCAACGCCGAGCGTTCCGCGGACATGGCATCGTTCCGGCCAATGGCGAGCTGGTTCGCGACGACAAGGACGAGCAGAAGCACCGCGCCGGCGACTGTCACCCAGAACAGCACCGGATGGATCAGATAGAGCAAAGCGAGGAAGACGGGCGCAAAGGGCAGGTCGAACAGCACCGCCACGCCGCGCGACCGGACGAAGGCGCAGACCGAGGCGAGATCACGCAGCGGCGACAGGCCGCCGGCATATTTGGGCGCCAGCGAGAGGGCGAATGTCCTTGCCCCGAGCTTCCTGTCGACGGCGGCCGCGACGCGCTGCGTGTAGACGGCGCGGATCGCGTCCAGCAGTCCGAGGAAAGCGAGCGCAAGAACCGCAATCGCCGACAGATAGACCAGCGTCTCGACGCTGGAGGAGGGCAGCACGCGGTCATAGACCTGAAGCAGATAAAGCGGGATCACCAGAAGCAGGATGTTGATCAGCAGCGAGAAGAGCCCGACATCGCCGACGGCGCGCAGGAACACCGCCCGCAGGCTCGACGGTGCAGTCATATCGGCCGCCGCTGCATGATCCCGGGACATCGAACCGATCGCCTGAAAATCTTAAGCGTGGCCCCCAAACTCGGAACCGTGATGCAGCGTGCTGCTGCCGAAGCTGTGCGTGGCAGTGCTGTGCGTTGCGGTGGTGGTGCTGCTGGTGGCGATCAGGGGGTTAGCCTCCACAGCGTCCAGCGTATAGGCGCGGATGTAGTCGATCTTCATCTCAGCCGGTGTGGCAAGATGATCCGGCGGCGCGCCAGCCTGGCCGCCGATCGCAAGATTGACCAGCATGTACATGGGCTTGTCCATGTCCGAGGGCGTCGCCGCTTCCGCGACCTGCACGCCGTCATAGGTCCAGACAAGCTTGTCCGGCGTCCACAGCAGGCCATAGGTGTGGAAACCGGCAGTATCCATCGCATTCACCGTAGACCCGACCATGGTGTGCGTACCCGTCTCCATCGTATGCGCGGTCATCAGAAGCGAGTTCGGGGTCTGGCCGTATCTTTCGATGACGTCCAGCTCAGGCGGCCACGAGCCGTCTTCCGGCAGCAGCCAGAAGGCCGGCCAGGCGCCGGCGTTTTCCGGCAGGTCGGCGCGCATTTCGAAATAGCCGTATGTCTGCGAGAAGCTGTCATGCGTGGTCAGGATGCCGGACGTGTATTCGTAATTGTTGATCAGCGGCTTGATGTCCGCCGGCGCTTGCGCCGCGGTGATGGTGAGCACGCCGTTGTTCACGCTGAACGGGTGGACCGAGCTCGTCGGCGCGTAATTGGCGTCGATATACCATTGCAGCTCGTTGTTGGTGGCGAGCGTGCTGCCGTTCGGCGCGCCCCACCAGAAGTTGGTATCCCACGTGCCGCCTTGGCTGTTGTGGAGGTTCAGCGCGTTGAAGTCGTCGCTGAAAGACAGCGTCATGTCGGACTTGTCGATCGGCAGCTGGAATTGGCTGGGCTGCAGCTTGTCGATGGTCGTGTCCTTGAACATGAGGATCTCGCCGGATCCGAGGTTCAAGATGACGTTCGGTCCCGCCTGGATCATGTTCGAGTGGATGGCGTCGAAGGAAGTGAACCCATAGCCATCGAGACGGACGCTGTCAGTCGCGGCAAAATTGGCGATCAGGTCGCTTCCGTTGCCTTTCGCGATGATGAAAGTGTCGTAACCGCCGCCGCCATCGATCAGCACATCATTGCCCTTGCCGCCGTCCAGCGTCTGGTGGCCGGCCTTGGCGGTGATGATGTTGTCCAGGTCGTTTCCAAAAGCGTAGTTCTTGGCGTTGGTGACGATCAGGTTCTCGACATTGTCGGGAAGCGTGTAGCTCATCCATGTGCTGATGGTGTCGATGCCTGCCCCATAGCCCTCGGCCACCTTGTTGCCCGCGGCATAGAGATAATAGATGTCATCGCCGTAGCTCCCGTGCATGGTGACATTGACGCCGGAAGCTCCATAGAAGGTGTCGTTTCCGGAGGTGCCCCACAAGTCCGGTCCGGACCCCGCCGCCGAGTACCAATGGTTGGACGAGCCGCTATAGGGGAGAGGAACGCCTACGGCATTGACGAAGCTGCTCATCGGACAACCCTCCTCGCAATACACGGCTTGCTTGAATCGGCATGCGAACTCAACCGATCGCTAGCGGGTCAACTTGTAATTCCGGGTATCGTTCCAAGGAATTGTGTAATAGTACAGAGAAAATTTGCCGTTCGGCGATCAATTATTCGCAAGAAAAGAGAGTGAGAACGCCCTAATACAATTTGCACGCGAGGGCTCACTCAGTTTTACACAATATTACTAATTTCTTTTATCAAAAATTAAGCATCGCGGCGCGAGGAGTTCGCGTAGGCGGCACGACTCACCTGAGCGGCGGGGCCCGATCCGGCGGATGCTCGCCTGATGCATTCCGCGCTCAAAGGGCAGCGTCGTCGGCTCACGCCTTGCCCATCGCGATCGACTTCAGGAACGCGGCCGCCAGTCCCTTGGCAACGGCCTGGTCGAAGCCCGCTTCGCGCATCGTCTCGATCGCGGCCGCTGTCGTGCCGCGATAGCCGAGAAAGGCCTCGACCGTATCGGCCGGTGAAGCGTCGTTGAGCTCCAGCAGCCGGCCGGTTCCGGTGAGCACGGTGTTGACCGCGCGGCGCGCGACCTCCGGCTTGAGGCCGAAGGCCACGGCGTCGCGCATCATCGCTTCGGCGAGCAGGGCAGGGAAGGCGGGCCCCGAGCCCGTCAGCCCGGTGAGATAGTCGATGTCGCGCTCGCTGCCGACCTCATCCTCAACGCCGCAGGCTCCGAAGATCGCGCGCCGCGCGGTCAACACC
>NZ_RZSN01000077.1:0-25965 GCF_003997315.1 Mesorhizobium sp. M1A.F.Ca.IN.020.04.1.1 | reverse complement strand
GTCATCTGCAGCGCGCGCACATGCGGCTGCAGGCGGTAAAGCAGGATGAGGAAGGCGGCGACCAACGGGAAGCTCAGGCCGGCAAGCCAGGCGCCGATCACCACCGCCAGGAACAGCACGGCGTGCAGCACTTCGGTGAGCGGCGCCAGCGCGCCCTGGCGGCTGGAAAGCGTGAAGGCCGCCCGCCGCACGCTGTCCGATGCCTTCTCGAAGGCGGCCTTCTCGCGCGCCTCCTGGCCGAAGATGCGGATGAGACGGCCGGCATGCACCAGGTGCAGCATCTGCGAGGCTAAAGCGCTGTTGCGGGCCGCGACGCTGCGGCTCGGGCCCTTGAGATGGGCCGACAGCACCATATGTGCCGCTTGCACCAGCGCCAGGCCGAGCATCACCAGCAGCGTCATCTGCCAGGATAAGAGCAGCAGGAAGGCAAGCAGGATAACCGCCGCCGAGGCGCTGACGATCGCGCCCAGCACCCCCTGCATGGCGTCCGACGCCCGCCAGGATTCGTTGGAGATGATGTTGAGCAGCCGCCCTGGGCTCTCCTTCAGGAAGAACGGATAGCCGACGCTGAGCAGGCGTTCGGCGAGCGCGCCGCGGATCGATTGACCGGCCTTGCCGTAGATATGCGCGGTCAGCACCGCATTGGCGAAGGCAAGCAGGTTCTTGAGCAGGATCGAGCCGAGGATCGCGGCCGAAATCGCGATCAGCCGCTCGCGCTCGCCGAGCCCGGCGCCGACCTTCTGCAGCAGGGCGGAGAGTCCGGCCATGCCGGTCGCCTCGCCATGTCCCATGATGATGCCGAGCAGCGGAATGATCAGCCCGATGCCGAAGCCTTCGAGCGCAGCACTGGCAAGCCCGAGCGCGACGACGGCGGGCAGCAGGCCGAGCTGACGGCGGCCGAGCGCCCGCCGCAGCATCGCCAGAGTCGGGTGCCCGCTCATGGCGCGCCGGCCTCCGTCCTGGCCTCGGCGGCTTCCTGAGCGTGCCGCGGCTGCCGATCGGGCCGCCCCGCCAGCACGAGCGCCATGAATTTCGCCGCGCCCGCGAGGTTCATCAAAACGATCGGCCAGTGCGAGAGCCTGAGATCCTGGTCGAAGCGCGGGCCGCCGATCAGCTCGCGCGTGGCGGCACGCGCCGCCCAGTAGAAATGGCGAAGCAGCCATGGCGCCCGGCGGAAATGCTTGAGACACAGCGCGCCATTGCCGAAATGATAGTCGCGGTGCAGCCGATCGATCGCCTTGCGGCCACGCCGGCCGTGGTGATGGAAGATCGTCATGTCGGGCACATATTCCACCGCCATGCCGGCGAGCATGGCGCGCACCAGGTAGTCGGTGTCTTCCGCCGAGCGCAGCGGCCCGCCGGCGCCGAAGCGTTCGTCGAAGGGGCCGATGCGAGCGGCGACGTCGCGATGCATGGTCATGTTGCAGCCGAGCACGAAGCCGCCCGGATGCACGGCGGGCGTCAGCCGCTGGCGCTCGTCGCAGCGCTTGATGGTGAAGGGCAGGTCGCGCGCATCGCCGAGTTCGACGCGGCCGCCGCGGATCAGCCATTTCTCACCGCTTGCATAATGCCGTTGGAGGTCGGCGAGGTAGTTGCGGTCGAGCCTGCAGTCGTCGTCGTTGAAGACCAGCACGTGCCCGCGCGCCCGCGCCAGCCCCGCATTGCGCGCCGCCGCCAGCCCGGGCCGCGGCTCTGAGATCGCCGTAAGTGGAATGTCGGAGCTCGCGGCGATCCGGGAAAGATATTCCGCCGTGCCGTCGCGCGAGCCGTTGTCGACCACCACCAGTTCGGCGGCGAAGGCGGGATGCGCAAGACAGGCGGCACGGATCGAATCGATGCAGGCTTCCAGCACCGCCGCGCGGTCACGCGTGCAGACGATGAAGGAGACCTGCGGCCGCTGCCTGGGCCAGGGAGGCGCGGGCAGGGCCGGGTGCCGCGGCAGGGGATGGCGCGCGTCGTTCATGGAGAGGGCTCAGCGCTGAGGCTGCTGACCTCCCTGCTTGTGAGGGGAGATTGGCTGTCGCGCCGGCTTTCGCCGATTTCCACCGCCGGCGAGTGGACGCGGCCAAAGCTGCTCATGCCGCCTCCATCCTGTAAGGCGCCAGCACCGATGCCGCCGGCGTGGATTTGAAGCGGTAGGCGAGCCTGTCGGCCTGCTTGCCGGCCCACATCGAAGCCTGGCTGAGCCACGGTGCCCAGGCCCCAGGGCGCAACGCATATTGCTCGCGGCGGCGGATCGCGTTCCATTTCGCGGAAAGCGTCAAAAGCTCATGCGTCAGCGCGGATTGCTCCTCGTCGTTGACGAGCTGGTAGAGGAAATAGAAGAGGTTGAGCGCGCCGGCCTCGAAGCTCGGGCGCACCGCCGCGGGCAGCGCGGTAATCCGCTCTTCCAGCGCGCGGATGAAGGCTGCTACCCCGGCCACCGTCGCGAAGGAGACTTGATCGCCGATCGCGCGCAGGTCCTTAGTATCGTCTGTCAGACCCTCGCGCTCGAGGTTTTCGCCCACGATCCTGAGATGTGTGCGCCGCATCTCCTTCACGTGCCGGCTGGTCACGCTGCCGGAATGCACGCGGTAGACCAGCAGGCTCTCCTCCATCAGGGCCGCCGGATAACGGTCGGCGAGCCGGCGGAAGAGGTCGAAATCCTCGGCATGCCGGTAGGCGGCGTCGTAATGAAGGTCGGCCTCGCCGATCACCCGGCGGTTGTAGACCACGGTCGGGTGCATGAAGATCGTGAAGAATTTCGCGAGCGCGGCAAGGTCGAGGCGGAACACCGGGTCGAGCCTGCCAGGCGCAATACGGCCACGCACCAGCATGTCGACGATCGAGCCGCAGAAGCCGAGGTCGGGGCGCGTTGCAAACAGCGCCGCCTGGCGCGACAGCCGCCAGGGATAGGCGAAGTCGTCGGCGTCCATACGCGCGACCAATTCGCCTTGCGCGCTCGCCAGCCCCTCATTGAGGCTGGCGACGAGACCGCGATTCTCGCGCGAAATAAGGGATACACGGCTGTCCGCCTTGCGGCAGCGGTCGAGGATCTCCAGCGACCGGTCGGTCGAACCGTCGTCGATCGCGATGATCTCGAGCCGGCTGTAGTCCTGCCGCAGGATCGATTGGATTGCAGCGCCGACATAGGGCTCGGCATTGTAGACCGGCAGCAGCACGGAGATGAGAGGAGTGGCGCTCGCCATCATCGCCTCGCCTCGGTTTGCTGCAGGTCGAGCGCGGACACGCTGGCCGGCGGGCCTATCCAGCTTGTCTCGCCCGCCATGCCCGCGCGCGACCGCGCGACATAGGGGAAATAGCGCTTGAGACTGTTGAGCGGCTTTTCGAACAGCGCCCAGGAGAGCGAGGCGACAAGCAGCGTGGCGGCACCTGCGACAAGGAAGCGGCCAGGCCCTTGCTCCGAGACGTTGAGCGGGATCCAGGGCTGCGCCTTGACGGCGTAGGCGAGAAGGATCGGGTGGTAGAGATAGACGCCGTAGCTGATGCGGCCGAGGAAAAGCAGCGGCGGCAGTTCGGCCAGCTTGCCGAGCCTGCCGCCGAGGCCGTTGGAGCAGGCGGCGACGATCGCCACCAGCGGCACCAGCGGCAGCACCTGCACCAGCGCCCAGTGCCCCCACTCCCATGCCGAGTTCGCCGGTCCCGGATCGGACCAGACGACGAGCAGGAAAACGACCGCGAAAGCCGGCCAGCCGAGCCGCATCCAGCGCGGCACATCGGCGCTCCTGGCGCGGCGAACGGCAAGCAGGGCGCCGCAGCCGAGCGCGTCCATAGAGGCCGGCGGCAACAGGTCCCGGGCGAGCGCCGGGTTGGCGGTGAGCGGCCAGTAGAAGCGGTACGCGAACGAGAAGAGGATGACGCCGATCGTGATCGCCTCGATACGCCGGCGCGGCGCCAGCAGCACGATCAGCGGCCAGGCGAGATAGAACTGCTCCTCGATGCTGAGGCTCCAGAAATGGCAGAGCAGCCAGGGGTTCCAGTCGTTGCGCAGCGCATACCAGAAGTTCGAGAGATAAAGCGCATGCCAGGCAAGCGACGAGCTGGACTGTTCCAGATTGGTGAGCCAGACCAGGGCCAGCACCGCGAAATAAGGCGGAAAAATTCGGATCACGCGCCTGGCATAGAAGGCGCGCAGGGCCGGCCCGGAAACGAATGCGTTGCTGTCACGCGCGTCAAGCAAAAGCCGGGTGATCAGGAAGCCGGAGAGCACGAAGAACAGCCGCACGCCGAGATGGCCGAGGAAGGAGGTGCCGTTCGGCGCAAGGAAATGCGCGTATAGCACCAGCGTGACGGCTACAGCTCGCACTGCATCAAGCTGGATGTCGCGCTGACCTGTCATTGGCGGGGTCCCCAGGCTCCGTCGTAAGATCCTGCGCTGGACCTGCAAAGCACGCCGACTCCGCCTGTCGACGAATCTCCGTCCGGGGCGAGAGTGCCGTCCTTGGCTGTCAGCGGAATGCCCATTCGGCTCAACGTAGCGGCATCCTCCACTGCCCATGTTGGTTAACATCTGTCTCCGCTTATGTTGCGGCGCAACACACAATGCTTACGAGTTTGAAATAAAGCTGTGATTTGGAGGGTTGCAGACGACAGTTGACTTGGGAAGTTTGGCCTATGGTCCTATATGGTGATGGTCGGTTGGTCTGATTTTTGAAGTATTTATCGCTACGGATGCTGTGACGCATTGCGACAACCGTAGCGGGTGTTTTGGCGATATTGACAGTAACGCTCCATTTAGCCAAAGACTATTCAAATCGCGTTGTGAAAAGTATATTGAATTTCAAAGTCTTGTGCGGCGCAGCAATCCAGTTGCGATACTTGAAAGGCCTGTCCCAGCATCCGGTCCCCGTTGCCTCACGACAGGGGCAACGCCAGTCTCTATCGCCGCCTCGGACCGGGGCGCGGGGGGTGGAGGAGAAGTGACGTCGACGCCGAGTGCAAAACCGCAGGCGCAGCTGGGAGCCTTGCCCATCCTCGGCCTGCTTGGTGCCATCCTTTCGGTGCAGGTTGGCGCGGCCTTCGCCAAGGGCCTGTTTCCGGTCCTCGGGCCGGACGGCACAACAATGCTGAGACTCCTCATCGGCGCGCTGATGCTGGCGGCAGTGCTCAGGCCCATGGAAAGTGCTGCCGACACGAAAGGGTCTGCCTTGGCTCGCCGTCTATGGCGTCACCGTTTCGGTGATGAACCTGCTCTTCTATGCCGCGCTCGAGCGCATTCCGCTGGGCATCTGCGTGGCGCTCGAATTCACCGGCCCGCTTTTTGTCGCCACACTCGGCTCGCGGCGCCTTTTCGACCTCGTCTGGGTGATGCTTGCGGTCGCCGGCATCGTGCTGCTCTCGCCGTTCGCCGATATCAGCCGCGGGCTCGATCCGATCGGCGTGCTGCTTGCGCTTGCCGCCGGCGCCTGCTGGGGGCTCTATATCATCTGTGCGCAGAAGGCCGGCGCCGAGCTTGGCGCCCGCACCTCGGCCTATGGCATGGCGATCGCCGCGCTCGTCGCGCTGCCTTTTGGCTTCACCGCAGCCGAACCTTATCTCACCGACTCGCATGTCATGGCGGCCGCGGTCGTCGTCGGGCTGTTCTCCAGCGCGCTGCCCTTCTGGCTGGAGATGATGGTGCTCGCCAGAATGCCGGCGAAAGTCTATGGCATGATCGTCTGCCTGGAACCCGCAGGCGCCGCGCTGACGGGTTTCTCTTCCTGCACGAGAGCTTGAGCGTTTTGCAATGCGCCGGTATTGGCGCCGTGATTGCCGCCGCGTTCGGCGCGGCCGTAACGGCGAGAGCGCCGGTTCCGTCACCCTGTTAAGGATCAATGCCATATCGCCTGAGGGCGCGGCGGTTTTGGGAGAGCATAGAACAACCACTCGTAGCGCGTTGCGCGAAGCCGTGCACGCGGGTATCCACGCCAGAAAAAAGCCGTGCACGCAGCCGTGCCCGATCACATCTGGTGGTTGAGATAGGACTTAGGTCTGACATCGCTGCGAAAAAGGTCTTAAAAAGCAAGACAAGGGTCGTGGGCCACTTCCCCACGACGGGTTGATTAGGGATGCTGATGTTGCGACATTGCCGGTGGGGTAGTTCGGCCGAAGGGTCGGATGGCTGGCAAGGGGAGATTGGGATGCGCGTATCGCGCATGGGCTGCAGGCATGTCTTGCGGGCGCTCGTTGCGCTGGCGCTTGTTGTCGCGCCTTTTCATCTCTCCTTCGACGGTCCTGTCGTGGCCAAGGCCTATGCCGGCAAAGGCGGCAATGGAAACGGCAATGGCGGTGGGAACAGCGGCGGCGGTAACGGCAGCGGCGGCGGCAACAGCGGGAACGGGAACGGCAACTCGGGCGGCAACAGCGGAAACAGCAACTCGGGCGGTAACAACGGAAACGGAAACAGCGGCAACAGCAAGGGCGCAACGAACACTGCAGCAACCGGCGATGTCGATGATCATGTGAATGCGGCGACCGGCGACAAGGTCGAGGTCAGTGCCAATAGCATCCAGGTCACGCACCGGAACGGAATGAAGGAGAGCATCGAGAACGGCCGTTTCAGGATGGAGGACAAGTTTGGTCGCACCATCGTCGAGCGCAAGGCCACAGTGGCCGATCTCGATCGCCTAAAGAGTTTGTGAGAGCGAGGTTCTATCTGGATTAGATCTTAAGGGGCCAAAAGCCAGCGCTGCAAAATCAGGTTGCCACCTTTTGCTTCGTCTCTTCGGTCCTGATCGTCTTACGACAGAACTCCCGCTGCTCACCTTGCCCCCGCCTTTTGGCGGGGGTACTTTTTTGGGGCCCTTGAGACGGCTGCCGGATAAGGCGGGCTCTTGGCGCATGCCCCCGCAGTCCGGGGAAACATTTCATGCGCAAACCAAAGGTTACGGCGCTTTTTCGTCCAGGAGGGCGCATGCGCCGTAGCATGCCGCGGTTCGTTGAGTGTCCGCGCCGTTCTCGCGTGCGACAGTCATAATGAATTGCTGGCCGCTTTCCAAGCGATTTGGTTAACGCGACGGCAGTCGCAGCTTCCAGTTGTGTTCCCGGCTGGTGCGACAATGGTCCCCAAGTGACTGCAAAAAGGTCCGACCGGACATGGCATGGGTCGTGGGCCGCTTCCGTAACCTTACCAAAGCGTGAATCTTGTCTGGTCAAGACACCGGTTCCGCCTTGGCGGGCTGAGAGCGGAACTTCGGCAGGGCCGAGGCGGAACCGGCATGAACCAAGGACGGCATGCGCGAACCCGCCTCAAAAAGGTTTGTCCGCCTTACGCTGCGCGCCGCGGCCGCGCTGGCGCTTTTTGTCGCGCCTGGTCATTTCACGTCCAATAGCCTCGCCAAGCTCCTGGTGGCCACCGCTTATGCCGACAACGGCGGCGGCAACGGCAATGGCGGCGGGGGCAACAGCGGCGGCGGAAACGCTGGCGGCAATTCCGGCAACAGCAATGCCGGTGGCGGCAATGCCAATGCCGGTCCTGGCAACAACAGCGGCAAAGGCAACACCAGCCCCGGCGGCAAGGCCGCCAGCCGTGTCAATGCGGCGACGGGCGACATAGTCGAGATCGACGGCAACAGGATCACCATCATCCACCGCAACGGCATGAAGGAAGAGATCGAGAACGGACGCTTCGAGATGAGCGATGCGCAAGGCCGCACCATCGTCGAGCGCCGGGCGACCGAGAAGGATCTGGCCCGTCTGCTAGGCTTGTGAGGGCCGAGAGAAGCTACCCCCTTTTCCCGCGCCTTCGCATGTCACCCCCGCCTTCAGAGGCGGGGGTGATTTGCTTTTGAAATGACGGTGAATGGTGAATAGGGAACAGTAATCAACGAAACGCACTTCACCGAATGGGAACGCGCCGACGCTTCACCATTCACTGTACTTTCCACTATTCACTAATTCCTCTCTCTCGCTTCATGCATCAGCAGCGCCGCCTCCGTCCGATTGCGCACGTTGAGCTTGGCGAGCACTCGGGTCATGTGGTGCTTGACCGTCTTTTCCTGCAGCGACAGCCGCATCGCGACCTCCTTGTTGCTCAGGCCCTCCGCCACCAGCCCCAGGATCTCGGCCTCGCGGCCGGTGAGCTGGCTGAGCGGGTCGGGCTTGCGGCTGGTGGGCTGCAAGAGATCCGACAGCAGCCGGGCCGAAAGCGTCGGCGAAACGTAGCTCTGGCCGTTGGCGACGTCGCGCAGGATCTCGGCCAGCGACTTGGAGCCGACGCCCTTCAGCACATAGCCCCGCGCGCCCGCCTTCAGCGCCTGGGCGACATCGGCATTGGTCTCGGACACGGTGAGCATGACGATCTTTTGCTCAGGCGCCGCCGAAAGGATGCTGGCCAGCGCATTGAGGCCGCCGCCGGGCATGCTGATGTCGAGCAGCAGCACGTCGGGCGCGCTGGCGCGGACCAGCTTTTCGGCGTCCTCGGCGCTGGCGCCTTCGCCGACAAGCTCGAAGCCGCCGATCTCGCCGAGGCTGCGCGCCACGCCCTCACGAAACAGCGGATGGTCGTCGACAATAGCGATGCGGATGGGTGCGGTCACGGCTGCTCCTCGACAGACAATGTGATTACCAGTCTCGTTCCCCCCGGCCCCGAAAGCGTCTCGAATTGCCCGCCAATGCTTTCGATACGCTCCCTGAGACCGGCGAGCCCGAGGCCTTCGCTTCGCGCAGGATTGAAGCCCGGGCCGGTGTCCTGCACCTCGACCAAAAGCTTGCCGCCCTTCATCGTGGCTCTCACCTGCTGGCCCTTGCCCTTGCCGTGCCGGAAGGCGTTGTTCAGTCCTTCTTGCACGAAACGATAGATGCTGATCTTCTCTGAGGTGCCGAGTTCCGGCAAGCGCTCTGGCAGCGTCAGCAGCACTTTGGTGTCGGTGCGGCGCTCATGCTCGGCGACCGCCAGCCGCAATATGTCGGCCACCGCCTGCGTCTCGATCTGCGGCAGCACCAGGCCGTTGCAGATGCCGCGTATCTCGCTCATCGCTTCGCCCAGCGTCTTATGGATGCCGGCGATTTCCGCCTCGCGCTGCGGTTTGGGCGTGGCGGGGTCGACCAGCACCGGACTGTCCATTCTGAGCGCGG
This sequence comes from Mesorhizobium sp. M1A.F.Ca.IN.020.04.1.1, assembly GCF_003997315.1. Lineage (NCBI taxonomy): Bacteria > Pseudomonadati > Pseudomonadota > Alphaproteobacteria > Hyphomicrobiales > Phyllobacteriaceae > Mesorhizobium > Mesorhizobium sp. M1A.F.Ca.IN.020.04.1.1. The sequence continues at coordinate 16,911 of NZ_RZSN01000077.1, read as the reverse complement.
CAAGTGCCACCAGCTGCGCCGGGCCGTCATGCAGGTCGGCGCCGATGCGCCTCAGGTAACGTTCGTTGATGGCAGTGGCTCGCCGCGAGGCGCGCTGCACGCGTTGGCGTAGCGACGAGTTCTGCGCCAGCGCCTCCTGCAACTCGCTGACCTTGGCTTCCAGCGCGGCACGCTGCGTCTGGATGGTGCGGCTGCCGCGAAACACGATGCCCGACAGCAGCGCCAGCGAGGCGGCGGTGGCGCCGGCCACCACCAGCCAGGTCCATCTGAGTGCTGAATTCAGCGTCTCCTGGAAATCGTCGGCGACTTCGTAGAATTCCGACACCGCCACCACTTCGCCCGACCAGGGTTCGCGCACGGGGTTGTAGATCTCGAACAACGGCGCGGTCACCGCTTTCTCTTCGCTGGTCTCAGGATCGTCGGCGAGGTTGTTGAATTCCGCCACGACATTGCCGGCAAAGGCCGAGATCAGATTGGGGTTGGGCGGAAACGTCTTGCCGATCAGCTTCGAGTTATCGGCGTAAAGCACCGTGCCGTCGCGCCGCCACAGCTTGAATGACACTAGCCTCTTGCCGAGCGCGCCTTGGCCGAGCGTCTCGTCCAGCGCCCGTTTGACCGTGTCGTCGAGCTCGCGGCTCTTGCGCAGGTCCGGCAGTAGCGGCGCGATCACGCTGTCGACATAGAGCGCCGTCGTGGTGGCGGAGTTGTGCATCACGCCTTCGCGGATTTGCGACGTCACCCAAAGGCCAACCACGAGCATCACCGCCAAAAGCCCGATGCCGCCGGCAATCACAAACTGCCAGGCCAGCGACAGCCCGCTCCAGATTTGCACAAGTCGCTTCAAGGTCTCCCTGAGCATTCGCGCGATTCACCCCACCACGGACAAAGAGTATAGGCCAGCCGCGGCAATTGCGACACCGACCTTGGTCCGGCCTTCAGGCGAGCGGTTAACAGCGCGGCCGTCGAGGCTGCAGAAACCGCTTCCAGGTGCCAAGAACGCCTAGTCCGGCCCCCGGCACAGATGCGGGCGGAACATTAGCAGTTTCTAAGTGTTGAGGTCTTTGCGAGGGCTCCCGAAAGAAACTTCGGCCTATGCCCCCTTGGCAGGCGCGTTTCCTGACCGCTGACATGTGGAGAGGACCATGAACAACATCATCTGGATCGTAGGTGCTATCGTCATCGTGATCGCCATTTTGAGTTTTCTGGGTCTGCGCTGATTCGAGCCGGGCCGCTCGTAGCGATGGCGGCGCGAATGAAACGTGCGGCGGCTTGGGGTGGCCTTGGCCATCCGGCTTTTCGGTCGTGCTCGCGGGTATGATCACCGCACTTGTTTTCAGGCGGATGGGCTGGAACGCAAAATAGGGCGACCGCGTTTTGTCTCGCTATGTCGAGGAGTTCTCACCTTCACAAGGCCGAGATGCCAGGCTTGGCCTCGATTGCCGAGGCGGAGCGCCAGGCGCGCGCCGAAAAGAACGCCAGACTGAGGGATCTTCGTACGCATACATCGTGGCTGGTGCTCGATCCCGACGCGCTTTTCCGGGACGAGATCGACTGCTCGGCGCTGTTCGGTGAAGTGCCTGGGCTAAAAATCGTCGGCTAGGAGAGGCCTCGGCTGTCAGGCCGTCTGAAGACGTGCGACAGGTGCCCCGCGCAAGATCGCTATCAGCCGCGCGACGGCCAATGGCGCCAGGAACATGAAAACCGTCGTGATGCTGAGGAAGATCGACCAAGCCAGATCGATCACGCTGTGGTCATAGCAGACTGCGAATTCCATGGCGCCTTACCCTTTTATCCACCCGGCTGCGCATCAGGTTGCCACGCATTGGGCCAAGCATGATCCTCATTTTCAAGAAATACAAGAGATCGCTAATTTGGGTAGTGGGTCAGTTGAAAGTCCATCCCGATCAGAACAGGCGCTTTCGCCTAGGCCCCGTCTGGAAATAGACGGGAACGGGCGTCAAACCGGCCACTATCCTGGTTGGGGTGGAAATTTCACCGGCCGGCCGCGTCGTAACGAAACACCAGCGGCTTGTCTTGGTAATCAGCCAGCGTGTGGAGCAGATCGCCGATGGTCAGGTCCGAGGATCCAATGGAGGAGCGGGGACGATATTTCTTGTCAGGAGTGAGCATGTCGGCTATGCCTCGTTTCAATATTTCAAGGATTGTTGAAACGTGGATGAGCGACAAGCCCTGATGGCCTTTGGTGCGCTGTCGCAGGAAACGCGGCTGAAACTGCTTCGGTTGCTGGTGGTTGCCGGGCCGGACGGCATCGCCGCCGGTTCGCTTGCCGAACAGGTCGAGGTGTCTCCGTCCAATGTCAGCTTCCATCTCAAGGAACTGGAGCGCGCCGGCCTGGTCGGCACGCGCCGCGACGCACGCTCGATCGTCTACAGCGCGGAATACGATGCGCTTTCCGCTCTGATCCGCTTCCTGATGGAGGATTGCTGCTCGGGCCGGCCGGAAATCTGCGCGCCGGCGCTCGCCGCCCCGTGCTGCCGGCCGGGCGAGGGGCCCCGGCAATGATCTCTTACGATCTGCCGCGACGTGCCGTTGCTGAAGCCCTGGGCGCCGGCCTGCTGGTGGCAACGGTGGTCGGTTCCGGCATCATGGCGGAGACGCTGACGCATGACACCGCGCTGGCGCTGCTCGCCAACACGCTCGCGACCGGCGCCATGCTGGTGGTGTTGATCACCATCCTCGGACCGATCTCCGGGGCGCATTTCAATCCGGCCGTCTCGCTCGTCTTCTGTTTGAACCGGTCGCTCCCGCCGCGCGATCTGCCTGCCTATCTCGCCGCGCAGTTCGCCGGCGGCATCGCCGGCACGATCGCCGCGCACCTCATGTTCGCCCTGCCGCCCTTGGAGATCGCGACCAAGCTGCGCGCCGGACCGGCGCAATGGTTTTCGGAGATTGTCGCGACATTCGGCCTGGTCGCTGTAATTCTCGCCGGCCTGCGCTTCGAGCGACGGGCTGTGCCATGGCTGGTAGGCCTCTTCATCACCGCCGCCTACTGGTTCACCGCCTCTACGTCCTTCGCCAATCCGGCCGTCGCCGTGGCGCGTGCGCTCACCGACAGCTTTTCCGGCATCAGGCCGGCCGATCTCCCGGGTTTCATCGTCGCCGAACTGCTCGGCGCCTTGATCGCGCTGGCGCTGATGGGATGGCTGCTGCGGCCCGAATCCATCGAGCAATCCGAGCCACTGAAAGCCAAGCCATGACGGTCACCATCTACCACAACCCCGCTTGCGGCACCTCGCGCAACACGCTTTCCATGATCCGCGCCAGCGGTGAGGAGCCGATGGTGATCGAATATCTGAAGGCGCCGCCGAGCCGCGAACGGCTACTCGAATTGATCGCGGCGATGGGCATCCCCCCGCGCGACCTGTTGCGGGAGAAAGGCACGCCCTACGCGGAGCTTGGCCTCGCCGATCCGAAATGGAGCGACGACGAGCTGATCGATTTCATGCTCGCCCATCCCATCCTCATCAACCGGCCGATCGTGGAGACGCCCAAGGGCACGAGGCTCTGCCGGCCGTCGGAGGCGGTGCTGCCGCTGCTCGACAACCCCGTGCGCGAATTCGTCAAGGAGGATGGCGAGAAGGTCGCCTGGTTGCCGCAAACCTAGAGCGCCAGATGCATTTTCATGCATAACGGTCCGCCGCTGTCGGAGCTTGGGCGGATAGGTTGGCAGCGCGGTGCTGGAATTCGTGGCGGCGATCGCTACCCCGGCAGCCGCTCAGGCGCAGTCCTTTAGCTCGACCACCTCGACGCCGAGGCGGAAGGCCTGACCATCGGCATAGGAGCGCGCAAATTGCTCGGCTTCGAAAGGGAAAGTCAGCGTAGTGCCGTAGGCGGTGACGCGCACCGTCCACCTCTGGCCCTTGACGAGTTCAACGCCGTGAAGCTTGGCCGTCGCCATCTCACCCTCCTCCAGTCCAGCATGCTCGCGGACGCAAAGACTAACGCCGCGGAAGTCGTTTGAGTACAAATAATCCGACCCAATTGTGTCGCTGCCGCGTCGATTCCGACATTCGGCGCGGCGCTTCCGTGAAATGGATCACGTTCGCTGCTGGAACCCCGGACAGGTCGAGTGGATTAGACTTACGAGCAGAGGAGGTGTCCCATGATCCGCAAGCTGAAGTCCGGCGACTACCGGCTCTATTCGCGCAAGGTGGATCCGAGGACCGGCAAACGCCGGAATCTCGGTACCTTCAAGTCGCGCGAGGCTGCCGAAAAGCACGAGCGCGAGGTCCAGTATTTCAAGCGGCATTAGCGGCATGCGACAAGCTCGTTCGGTCCGGCGCCGCCTGTGCGGAAACGGGATCGCCGAGTGGGCAGTGATTAGAAAACGCTAACGGAACGGAAACACGTCCGCGCTAGGGTGGTGCGTCGGGCGATTGAGTTTGAGCCCGCCGGGCAAGTTTCGGGACCAGTGCATCATGGCCACCTTTCCCCACTTAGAGCGCCGTCTTCATTCACGAGAATTCGTGCTGAAGGAGGCTACAATCGTCACCGGCGACGCCAGCATCAGGTGCTCCGTCCGTAATCAGCACGAGCATGGCGCCGAACTGCGCGTCGGGCCGCAGGTGGAATTGCCCGACCGTTTCACGCTCATTGTTCCCGATGACGACGCCGTTTATCGGGCCGTGGTGCGCTGGCGCCGCAACGAGCGCGTCGGCGTGCAGGTCTACAGCAATTCAATGAAGGGCTGACGGCCTTCGTTAGCCCCGGCAACGGGGCGGAGCGGCGTCGCCGCTTCTCCACCGCCGTCGTCTCGTTGAGCGCGGGGGCCACGTGCAGGCCGCCGAGCGCGACCTGCTGAATGGAGGCCCGGCTCTCGTCGGACCCTCCCGTGCTCAGTCGTGATGCTCGGGCATCGACTTCAGCTGGTCCTTCGTCCATCTGGTCACGGCGTGGACGTCGCCGTCCTCGTCGCGCATGAAATCCAATTGGTTGGCGCTGACGGCGACCGGCTTTGCACCGATGCCGAGGAAGCCGCCGACAGCGATGACGACCTGGCTGCCATGCATGTGGTCGACCGAGCCGATCTTTTCGTCGTCCGGGCCGTAGATGGTCGCGCCTTCGAGAATGCTGGGAGTCAATTCGGCGTTTGTCAGCCTCACGTGGTTGGTATGATCCATGACAGGTCTCCTGTGGTTAGACAGGAGGAACTGTCGATGGCAACGAGGGTTCCGCCGACGTCGAATGCCGGCAACGTCGCACGCGTCTGGGTTCCTGACCTACAGCCCTTTCCGTGCCCGGATGCTCCGCGCCGCCTGCTCGATCGCGGCGCGGTCGCTGCCCAGCCTGTCGAGCAACTCCTGCGCTTCTTGGGCCGATATGCCGGTGCGTATCGCAAGCGCCTCGACCGTCAGCACATCCGCGCTGTCGATCTCGCGCGTTCCCGGCAGCGCATCGTCTGCCGTGAGCGGCAGCGCCGCCTCGCGATCGATCTCCATCTCGGCCTGGCGCCAGTGCCGCTCATGGTCGCCATGCAAGCGGCCCTCGCGCTGCCAGAGCTCATAGGCACGCTGCCTGATCTTCTCGGTCCGATCATCATCCATTGCCGTTCCTCCCTTTGCGTGCCACTCAACGCGGGATGAGGCGGAACGATCCGCGAGGCCCAAGAAGTGATCGGCTGGCGCCAGCCAAAGCCTGGCCGGTGGTCAGGCTCCGTAAGTCGCCAGCGGCTTGCCGAATGTCCCGGGTTCCGGTTTGACGCCCAGGCCCGGCCGCTGCGGCACGGCTATGAAGCCCTTTTCGATCACGACCGGGTTCTTCCGGTCGAAATGCCCGTCGATATATTCTTGGGCGATCCAGGCTCCCTCCATCCGGCGCGGCTCGACCGTGGCAGCAAGATGGACACAGGCCGCCGCGATGATGTCGCCGCCCCAGGCGTCGTCGCAGCTGTGCGGCAGCGAGCGAATGGCGCAAAGGTCGCGCACGGTTGTCATCTTCGTGAGGCCGCCGAGGCGCGTCACCTTGAAGCCGAAGCCATCGGCGATGCCCATGGAGATCGCTCGAAGCACCGCGTTCTGGTCCTCGGTACTCTCGTCGAGGTAGACCGGATGCGTCACCCGGCCCTTCAGCGTAGCGACTTCATCCATGGTGTTGCAGGGCTGTTCGAAGACGAAGGGGATGGCGTGGCAAAGCCGGTCGAGATGGATTGCCGACGCGATTGTCAGGCCCCGGTTGCCGTCGACCGCGATGCGCGCCTTGTAGCCGACAGCTTCCCAGACCTTGTGCACGACGGCCACGTCTTCTTCGAGGTTGCGCCCGCCGATCTTCACTTGGAGGCGCGGATAGCCGGCCTTCACCTTGTCGGCGGCGATCCTCGCCGTTTCGTCCGGCGGACCTACGATCAGCGAATAATAGGCCGGCACGCGATCGGTCAGCGCGCCGCCCAGGAGCGTCGAGACCGGCACGCCGAGCTTTTGGCCGAGCAGGTCGAGAAAGGCCATGTCGAACGCGGCCTTGGCATAGCCATGTCCGTTCAGGCGCTCGTCCATCTGTTTCGCAAGCAGTCTGATCGAAGCGATCTCCGCATCGATCAGTCCCGGGGCGATTTCGGCGATCGCCGCGCGAGCGCCCAGCGCATGGTGCGGCTGATAGACCGGTCCGATCGGGCAGGTCTCGCCCCAGCCGGTCAAACCGTCTTCGGTCACGATCTCGACAAGCGTCGAGTCCAGCGACTCCACGTCGTCGCTGGCCATGCGGTAGACGCCGCCTTTGACGGGCAGCTGCGCCGAATAGACGTTGATCCGATCGACGCGCATCACATACGCGCCCTGGCCGAGGTCGGATCGTAAGGCGAGTCCGCGATCACCTCGGCGATCTTCCATTCCCTCAAGATGGCGACCTCGAGTTTGGTGCCGGGCTTGCTCAGACGCTCCGGCAGAAGGGCCAGCGCCACGTCATGGCCGAGCGCATAGCCGTAGCCGCCCGACGTAATGCGCCCGACAAGTTCGCCGTCGCTATAAAGGCCCTCGGAGGCAAGCGTGCTCGCGCCGTCGGTTTCGATCTTGAGCGTCACCGACCGGCGCTGGTCGTTCCTCGCCTTGTATTTCAGCACCGCCTCGCGGCCGACGAAATCGCCCTTGTCGAGGCGGATGAAGCGCTCGAGCCCGCTCTCCAGCGCGTTGAGCTCAGGGTTCATGTCGCGATACATGGCGCGATAGGATTTTTCGAGCCTGAGCGACTCCAGCGCATGCAACCCGACAAGCCGCATGCCGTGCTTCTCGCCCTCCTTTAGGATGGCATCCAGCAGCTGCCGCTGATAGGGCAGCGGATGATAGAGTTCCCAGCCGAGCTCGCCCTCATAGTTGACGCGCAGCAGCCGCACGTCGCTGGCCAGGGCGACGCGGCCGGTCGTCACGCTGAACCACGGGAACTTTTCGTTCGAAAGATCGATCTCGGTCAGCGGCTGCAGCACTTCGCGTGCCTTGGGCCCGACGACGGTGAAGCAGCCGCGATCGTTGGTGACGTTCTTCAGCGATACGCTGCCGTCGGCGGGCAGCAGCCTTGAGAGATCGTCGAAATTCCAGCGCTCGGCGCGCGGCGTCGAGATGAGGTAGAACAGGTCTTCTCCGAGGCGCGCCACCATGTACTCCGCCTGCACCCCGCCGCCTGCAGTGAGGTGATGGGCCAGCGTCACCTTTCCGACCGCCGGCAAGCGATTGGCGATGATCCTGTCCAGCCAGGCGGCCGCGTTCGGTCCGGACACCTCGAACTTGGTCATGGGCGTCATCTCGACCAGGCCGACGGCAGTGCGCACCGCCTGGACTTCCTGGGCGACGAGGTTCCCCTTCGGCGTCCATCGCCAGCTATACTGGTCCTTGGCTTCGACGCCGTCGCGCGCGAACCAGTTGGGCATCTCCCAGCCATTGAGAACGCCCCAGACGGCGCCGAGCTCGGTCAGCCTGTCATAGGAAGGCGCGGTCTTCTGCGGCCGGGCGGCGGGCATGTCCTGTCCCGGATACTTCTGCTCCGCATGTGTGCCCCAGGCCTCGCGGACCTTTTCGCGCGTCCAGGCCTTGTTGGCATAGTCGCCGAAGCGGCGCGGATCGAGATCCGAGGTGTCGAGGCTGTTGCCGCCTTCGACGATCCGTTCCGACAGGTAATAGCCGATCGTGCCGCCCCACAGGATGCCGCCTGGCACGCCTTCGGCCAGCCAGACATTGGGCCGGCCCCAGGCCGGCCCCATCAAGGGAAGCTCGTCCGCGGTCATCTGGAACGGTCCGCGCACATTGGCCTTGATACCGACGCGCCCCAGCGCCGGCACCAGCTGCAGAGCCTGCTCCCAGTTCCACGACACCGCCTCGAAATCTTCTTCGACGAGGTCGGCGCCGAACCAGGAAGGGACGCCGTCCTCGGCGAACAGTTTCAGGTTCGCCGTGCGCTCGTAAGGCCCGAACATCAGCCCGTCGCCTTCTTCGCGCAGATAGCCCTCGAACCCTTCGTCGCGCAGGATCGGCATTTCGGGGCGGCCCTGCCTTTTCCGCTCGACGATTTCCGGCACCACTTCGGTGATCCAGTACTGATGCAGGATCGGGATCGCCGGGATATCGAGGCCGAGCAGCGCGCCGGTCTGGCGCGCATAATTGCCGGTCGCGGAGATCACGTGCTCGCAGGTGATGTCGCCCTTGTTAGTCTGGACGAGCCATTCGCCGCCGGGCGTGCGCCTGAAGCCGGTGACCTCGGTGTTCAAGTACACCTTGGCACCCAGATCCCGCGCGCCTTTGGCCATGGCGATGGTCACATCGGCCGGCGCGATATGGCCGTCATCGGGATGATAAAGCGCGCCCAGCATGTGGTCGTTGTCGAGCAGCGGCGCCAGCTGCCTCGCTTCGCCCGGCGTCAGCAACTCAGCGCGCATGCCCTGGACGTCGGCCACGCTCATATAACTCTTGAATTCGTCTAGCCGGTCGCGGCTGTTGGCGATGCGCAGCTGGCCGCATTTGTGCCAGCCGACCGGCTGGCCGGTTTCGGCCTCCAGCCCTTCATAGATCTCGATGGTCTTCTTGATCATGCGGCCGACATTGATGTTGCGGGTATAGGACGGGATCAGGCCCGCCGCATGCCAGGTGGAGCCGGCCGTAAGCTGGGTCCGCTCGAGCAGCGCAACGTCGGTCCAGCCGCGCTTGGCCAGGCCGTAAAGGATGCCGGCGCCGACGCATCCTCCGCCGACGATCACCACTCTCGCATGTGCTTGCATCGAACCACCAATTCCAGATCGTTTTCAAAAGCGCGCCGCCGAAGCTACAGGCGACGGAAGGCCGTGTAACGTTCTGAAAAACTAGGGGTAACGATAAATTAGGCTTATGCAGCGATCCCGCCTTGGCGGCTCGCTCCTCCCGGCGTTTTTACTGCGCCTGCCCGTCCTGCGCCGTCTCGTCCTTGAACTCGACTTTCGTGCCCGGCTTGACCATAGCGGCGAGGTCTTCGGCATCCCAGTTGGTCAGCCGGATGCAGCCATGCGAGTAGGTCGTCCCGATTTTGCCGGGATCCGGCGTGCCGTGGATGCCATAGCTTTCGATCGAGAGGTCGATCCAGACCGATCCCACCGGATTGTTCGGTCCCTTGGCGATGGTGAAGGGCCGCTTGCTCTTGACCCCCTTGAAGGCGAATTTCGGATTGTAGTGATAGGTCGGATTGCGCACCACGCGTTTGACCTCCGCGGCGCCGCTCGGCGCCGGCTTTTCCTCGCTGCCGATCGAGGCCGGATAGACCGCAACCGGCTTGCCTGATGGATCGAGCGCGCGGACCTGGCGGGATGCCTTGTCGACCTCGATGGTCTCGATCTCCGCCGGGGCGTCGCCCCGTCCGAGATCGGGCACTACGAGGCTCACATCTGCCTTCCGGAACCCGACGCGCGGGTTGAGCGTCTTCAGCAATTGTTCGCTGATGTGGAAACGCTCGGCCAGCCTCTCCCGCGCGTTGCGATAGCCGAGGCGCTTCAGACGAGCCATCCGCTCCAGGCGGGTGGGAATGCGCCTGGTAAAGGGGCCGCGCACGTCCTTGACCGTGACCTCATATGCCACCAGAACCGGCTCGGCGGAGCTCGCCGTCAGCTTGTCCCAGGTCTCGCGTGTGAGCTTGCCGTCGGAAGCCAGTCCGTTCGCCGCCTGGAACGCCGCCACGGCTTTGGCAAAATTGTCGGAGAGGCGACCGTCGATCAGGCCCGGCGAGAAGCGGGCGCGATCGAGAAGGATCTGCGCCTTGAGAAGCATCGGACTGACGTCCTTCGGCTCGCCCTCGCTGAATTGCGCCTGATTGACCGCGTCGAGGTCAAGCCTCGCCGCCTGAGCTCCGCTGCATGCGAGCGCGAGCGCCACGGCAGCGACAACGAAGAGCCGGACCATCGACTTCACTCCCGGGTTACGACAGAAACCTGTCTTTATGACGCGGGCGTGCCGATCTGGTTCCTGTCGCAGCGCCGGCGTGAAAATCATTAGAACGTGCACCTTTGGGCGTACGATCTTGAATTTTATGCCGAAACCAGTTCCCAAGAGCGAAAAATGCTGGCATGATCATATAAGGGCCTATGCATTTTCTGATTAGATGGGCCCTTGCCTGGTGACCGGCGGCTCCCCAACGCCCCCCGCCCATGCCGCCGGTTACTTCATTTGAGGCCTCCCCCAGGCAATGCCGTGGCCGACCCCATCCCGGCCGTAGCGCTTCACGCACATATTAGCGGTTTGGAACATTCCTGCCTTCCCGGTGTTCGTTTTGCCAGGAGGAGCAACCAATGGCAGACGTCAAAACGAAGCGCGATTTCCGGGACCGCGACCGTGTGTCGGCGGACGACGATTACGAGGTTCGCTACTTTGCCAAGCAGCATCGCATCACGCCTGAACAGGTTCGGGAGCTGATCAGCGAGCACGGCAACGACCGTAAGATTTTGCAACGTGAGGCAAGGAAGCTGGGTGACAAAGCTTTCTGATTTGGGGCCGCCGATCTTTGCCCGGTTGCGGGTCAGAGCAGCCGCCAACGAAGAGGACCAGTTCCGGACATGTCCCGCCTGCGGGCAGGCAGTGGACTGGGGCGATCTCCGGCAGGTGATCTGGCACGAGCAGCCGGGACACGCGAGGTGGAAATTGACAGCTGAAAAACCCTAGGGGAGACCCCTTGATGGATTTGACGCCAGAGGAGTCGCGAGCCGCGCGAGAACTCCTGCACTGGTCGCAAGTGCGCCTCGGCGCCAAGGCCAGCCTAGGGGAGGGGACCATTCGCGACTTCGAGAACGGGATCAGAATTCTGCGGGCCGAGAAACGAACCCGCATCCGTCGCGCTTTTGAGGCGGCGGGCGTCGTGTTCACGGCGAAGGGGCCCTCGCTTTCGGCCGTCAGGCCCGAAATGAATGGCTATCGCCATAAACAGCGCCGCTAAGCTAGTCCCGCTGCCGAGCGCTGCTGGCAGCGAGCTAACTGTCCACGCAAACCGGAGGTCGCGTCCTCCGTGAGGCCTGTGAGCACTCGTGGACGTTCGCCGGAGAGCTTCGACTTCAAGCTGGTTCAACCTCGACCAGGCAAATGAACGACGCGCATGGCTGACTTATTTGCAGGGCAGGACCGCGGCCGCGCGTTGCCGGCGTTCCCGAAGGGGAAGTCAGAGACTCCTCGATCTTCGAGGCGGCATCAACTTTCCGGAAACCCGTATCGCAGCTTTTGGCCGGTGCCCGGCTGCTTGACAGCGTCAAGTCCCAGTCGCGTGTGTTCGTGCTTGGCAAAAGCTTTCGCGTCCGCTTCGGAACCGAAACCCTTGATGGTGACAACGCCATCCTCGATAACGCGCACGTAATACCTGTCTTCCAGCGTGTCGATCTCGACCGAATCCATTACGATTGACTTGTTCATTGACGGCCCACCTGAAGAAGATTCACCCCGCAGCCAAACGTCGCCGGCTAAGGATTGTTCCGCACTCAACTAATAAAACATCTACTCAGATAATCGGAGCACTATGCGGGTTGGAGGGCAACGCGTTGCCTTTGCGAGGCCACGCTTGGCCAAGTCGGACAAACATACGATTTTACTAAAATGGAAGGAACTGATGGGACTGCTCCGGCTTGAGTCGCGGTTCCTGGAGTCGCGCGTGCATGACCAGCGGCAAAGACCGGCTTTCCTTCATCGAGTTCCAATCGCCCACCTTGGTCGAGAAAGCTCCCGAAGGCGGCGAATGGCTGCACGAGATCAAGTACGACGGTTACCGAACCCAGCTCATCGTGGAAGGCGCAACAGCGCGAGCCTTCACGCGCCGCGGCTATGACTGGTCGCATCGCTACAGGAGGATTGTCCAGGCGGCGGCGGGCTTGCCGGTGAAATCTGCGATCATTGATGGCGAGGCTGTCGTTCTCGGCGACACCGGCTTGCCTGACTACCAGGCGCTGGAGCGCGAGTTGGGCAACGCAAACTCTTCGAGATTGATCTTCTATGCCTTCGACCTGCTGCACCTCGACGGTCGCGATCTGCGACAGCAGCCGCTGGTCGAGCGCAAGGCAGCGCTCGAAACGCTGCTGAAGGACAGCGCGCCGACGCTGACCTATGCCGAGCATCTGGAGGTGAGCGGCAGGGAGATGTTCGATCATGCCTGCCGGATGGGCCTGGAGGGGATCGTGTCGAAGCGCGCGGACGCGCCCTACCGTTCCGGCGTGCAGACGAGCTGGGTCAAGGTCAAATGCATCAAGAGCGACACCTTTCCGATCGTCGCGTTCGTCGAGAAGCTTGGTGCTGAGCCGCGCCGGATCGCATCGCTCTATATCGGCAGGCGCGAGGGCGACCGGCTGCTTTATGCAGGCAAGGCTCAGAGCGGTTATACGCTTGAAGTGGCGCGACGCGTTCGCGAGCGGCTCGATCCGCTGATCATCGGCAAATCGCCTTTGTCGGAGCCCATTGTGAAGCCAAAGGCGACCTGGGTGAGACCCGAAGTCCTGGCCGAGGTGCAGTTCAGCGGCGTTACCGATCGCGGGATCTTGCGCGAAGCCGTGTTCAAGGGGCTCCGCGAGGACCTGGTGACGGTCCCGCCAAAGCCGCCGGCGCCGTCGAAACGAAGAGCGGACCGAGATCACGGCGTGCCGCGTGAGAATATCTTGCAGCTGCTGCCCGATGCGGTCTCGCCTTCCAAGGATGAGCTCGTTCGCTATTGGAGTCTGGTCGCCGATCAGGCGCTGGTGCACCTCGGCCGTCGCCCACTGAAGCTCGTCCGTCATGCCTTCGGGGCAACTTTCTACCACAAGGGAATGCTGCCCGAGATCCCGGCAGCGGTGCACCAGCTGCGCGTCGAGAAGCGAGAAGGTGGGGAGGGCACTCGGGTCTGGGTCGACGACCTCGACGGCTTGCTCGGGCTGGTCGAAATGGATGCGGTCGAGCTCCACCCGTGGAATGCCACGGTGGATGACATCGAGCATGCCGACCGGATCGTGCTGGATCTCGACCCGGGTGAGGGCGTGGAATGGGCGCAAGTGACTGAGACCGCGCTGGCGCTGCGCGACATCATGGCAGCGTCAGGTCTGGAAAGCTGGCCGAAGGTCACGGGCGGCAAGGGCATTCACTTGATGGCGCCGCTGGCGGCGAAGATGACCCACGACGGCGCGCGGCAGCTCGCCAGGTCGATTGCCCAGGTCCTCGCCGACGCAGAACCCGACCGCTACTTGCTGTCGGCAGCGCCGGTGGCCCGCAAGGGCCGCATCTTCATCGACTATCTTCGCAACGGACGCGGCAACACGGCCGCCGGCGCTTTTTCGCCGCGGGCCCGCGCCGGCTTCCCCATCGCGCATCCCGTTACTTGGGTGCAGGTAGAGCGGAGTATCCGGCCGGATGCGTTTACCATGGACCATCCGTTCAGGGCGGCTCAGCGAAATGCGGCGTAGCGGGCGAGGCCCGTGAAGATCATCTCGAATCTGCGTTCTTAGGCATAGGCGATTGAATTTTCGGGCGGAACCAGTTTCCAAGAACGCAAATTGCTGGCATGATCATATAAGGGCCTATGCATATTTTGATTCGATGGCCCCTGTTCCTGGTAACCGACGGCTCCCCATCGCCCCCCGCCCATGCCGTCGGTTGCCTCATTTCGAAATCCCAAATTAAGGACGCAGCCCCGACCGGTCGAGCAGGGCTGTGGTACGCCGCAAGGTCTTTGGCCTTGTGGCCGACGGCAATCACGAGCCGAACCAAAATAGCGCCAGAAGGGCCACAAAGATTGCGGCCGCGGCGACGGTGCCCCACATGAAGACCCTGCTGGTGCCACGCTGCTCCTCCTCGCGGGATAGGTTGTTAGCCATGTCAAGTCTCCTTCGCAGTATCTCCGCACAAGTGCGAACGCCCGTCAGCGGCTCGCCACCGCCCTTGCTTCGCGCTCCAGCGTCGCACGATCGTTTCCGTGCTTTTTGATGAGGTCGCGAGCCTCGGGGATTGTCAGCTGGAATTTCCTCGCGAAGTGGGCGACCTCATATTCCTCATCGCCTGACACGCGGCCGCGGTCGCGGAAATCGCGCTTGGTCGTGTCGTCTGCCATGGTTGTTCCTCCTGGATAGGAACAAAACCGCCTCCCTTTGGGAATGTTCCAGCCTCTGGGAGTTTGGTATGCGGACGTGGCTTCCGTCCTGTCAGCGACGCTTTTCGAGGAGCCGCGGGCCTGCTGCTCGTCATGCCCACTCCCGTCACTCTCGCCACGGAACAATCCGCAGTCCTTGTGGTTCGGGCGCACCCAAACAGGAGGAACAAACTATGTCTGAATCACGCGAATGGCTGATCCAGTGGCTGAGGGATGCTCACGCAATGGAAGAGCAAGCCGAGACGATGCTGTCCGGCCAGCTGGGCCGGCTCGAGAGCTATCCGGAACTCAGCGAACGCATCCGCGCTCACCTCGCCGAGACCAAGGAGCAGGCGAGACGATTGAAGTCTTGCCTGGATGGCCTGGAAGAAGGTTCGTCAACACTGAAGGACGCAGGCGGAAAACTGACCGCAATGGCGCAGTCGATCAGCGGCGTGTTCGCCGGCGACGAGGTGATGAAAGGCTCTCTGGCCAGCTACACCTTCGAGCATATGGAGATCGCTTCCTATACGATCCTCATGGCTGCCGCTGAAGCCGTGGGTGAAGCCGAGATTGCTCGGGTCTGTGAGCAGAACCTGCGCGAAGAAGAAGCGATGGCGGAGTGGCTGAAGGCCAATCTTCCGCAGGTCACCGAGACATTCCTCGCCCGGGCCGATGCCGACAGCGAAAGCGCCAAGCGCTAGTTCGCGTCCTACAGGTGAAACGAGGCGGCGTTGGCCGCCGCCTCGGTCCCATCAAGCGTGCTTCGGCTGGGCTGCCTTTCCAGTTGGGAGCGGAACTGCTCCCTCCTCGATGAGGATGTCCTTCCGGCGGGCAAAGGCAACGAAGACGCCTCTCGCCGTTTCTGCGTCGATTTCGCCGGCCAAGGCGGCCTTGCAGGCACGCATCGCCGCCTTCTGCTCAGGGCTGTTGCCACACCAGTCGGCGACGAACTGATAGGCATCTACGACAGTGTTCAGCTGACGCGGAAATCCCAGTCCGACCCAGACGCGGATCGGCTTTTCGAACGGTTTTGCAAGCATCGTGACTGCCTCCTTTTTGCGGCTACGCAGTCACGCCGCTGCCTGGGCCCTTGCCGGTCATCCAAGGCAAAGTGACACTCACGTCCTCGTGGATTTTGACCGACTTTGCGAAGCCGCAGAACGCGTCTCTGGCCGCCGTTAGCGGATAGTCGCTGTCGAATGCTCGCTGACAGGCACGCAGGGCGGTCTCGTAGATGGTGCCGCGTCTGTTCTTGGGCCATTCGTAGAGAAATTCCAGGGCGTCATCGAGGCACGCGATTTCCTGGATGAGGCTGTTCCCGCTCTTCACGAAAACAGGGCTGTCAAACATCCGATCGTTCATAAGATCCTCCAAGTCGAACGAACAATTTGAGTTCTGAGACGGGCCGGAACCTTCAACGATCCTGGCCTGGCTGCGATATGGGTTTGCGGTTTTTGGCCGTCAAGATGAGGGCGCGTGCGGGAGCGTTCGGCTCGATGGGAACCTTCCGCGGGTCTTGCTGTTCGGTACGCAGCGGCGGGGCGAACCTTTGCTCCGAAATGAGGGCCGCCATCCGTGAGCGAGTCATGTGGCCGCTCTTGCGAAAACCCGCCCGCGCTCCTCCCCGGGCGGGTTTTTGCCGGAGCAATTCTAGAAAGCGTGACTCGGGTTTCCGTCCGGAACTGCCGGCAGGCACAGTCTTCCTTACGCCGGCCGCTGAACCACCGGTGGCTTTCGCGCGGGAGGCTTGCTGGTGGTCACCAGCCTGACCTTGTCGATGTCCACTGTAACCGGTACGCCGAGCTTCACGGTCACCCGGTCCCCATTGACGCGCGTTACATCTCCGACGAGCTCGATCGGCTGGCCTCTCTTCACGGTCGACGTGCGGTCGATGATCGAATGCGGCTGCTCATAGGAGGGAATCGACACGCTGACGCGGTCCTCCGTCACCCGCCGGCGAACCGTTGCGGTGATGGCGACCTCGTCTCCGACCTTGATGCCTCTTGCCATAGACGCAAGACTGGTGCGGTCGGCGGATTCGTCAAGCGATCGCTAATGTATCTTTGCGCACTTTTCCAGCGCGTGCCTTGGCACGCGTGCAAGAAAACCGGATCTGGCTCGTCAACAGGCTACTTCCTGAACGACAGTGCCTTCGCCTCGCGAACGAGCGAACCCCAATTCAAGCCTAGGAAAGAAACAAGTTCCAACGCCTGCGCTTCGGTAATGCCGATCTCCCGGACAAGCCGTTGAACAACAGCTTCCTGTGACTGACTGTCAGATGTGAGCGCCATGGGAAGTCCCCTATGGCGGCGCAACGTTCAAGTCAGAAATTAGTTCCCGCCAATTCCGGGCTTGGCTGCCACCGGCGGTTCGTTTTTGGCT